>USHE01000001.1 GCA_900554385.1 uncultured bacterium
TTATGGTCTCGTAAGCCTTAAGAGCGGTAAGATTTCTTCACGTAAAGGTAATGTTATTTTTGCTGAAGATCTGCATCGTGAATCAATCAATAAGACAACTAGCATTATTGAAGAGAAGAACCCTGATATTCCTGATAAAGAAGAAGTTGCCAAACAGGTTCTGCCGTCAGATATGAGTTTTGATTGGTCCGGAACTTCTGCTCAGGAACGTGAAGCGTCAGGGCAGACTGCTATGATTGTCGGAATGGCACTTGTGTTTGTATATCTGTTTCTTGTCGCGTTGTATGAAAGTTATACAATCCCGATTGCAGTATTGTTGATTTCGCCTATTGCGGCTTTAGGTGCGCTAATCTTCCAGATGATGATAAATCAGTCCTTTGATATTTATTCTCAAGTTGGTATGATTACTTTGATAGGTCTTGCGGCTAAGCAGTCAATTTTGATTGTAGAATTCGCCAAAGAAGAACACGAAAAACACGGATTGTCTGTAAGGGATGCTGCGATAAAAGCTGCGAAACTAAGATTTAGAGCGATTATGATGACTGAACTTGCATTTATCATAGGTGTGCTTCCAATGCTTTTTGCAGCAGGTGCAGGGGCTAATTCAAGAATTTCTGTAGGTTCTACCGTGTTTGGCGGTATGATTGCTGCAGCTACTCTGGGTGCTGTTTTAACGCCGGCATTCTATGTTATTGTTCAGGAATTTGTAGATTTGTTCCCTAAAAAAGAAATTACGGAAGAAGATTTGGAGATTTCAGTAAAATGAAAAAGGTTATAAAACTACTTTTAATATGTTCGGTACTTACGCTTACGTCTAATGTATCTATTGCAAAAAATAACAAGGCGGATGTGGAAAAGAATATTGCCAAAAAGCCTGATACTATTCAGATTGTAAAACCTGAAAAAGCGAAAAAGGTTAATAAAAGGCTTGAAAAAAAGAAAAATGCAGAAAATGCAAAAACAAAGCACGAAACTTCCAAAGAAGCGGAAGGAATGTATGAAACTAAATTCCCTGTGATTAACAGTAAAATTGAGTACGCTGATATGAACGGGGAAGTTACTCTCTCTGACTGCATAAAACTGGCAATTACCCATCATCCCACAATTATGTCAGCAATTAGTAATTCTGAAATTTATAAATCAAGAATAGGTCAGGCATGGTCAAATTATTTCCCAACTCTTACTGCCGGTGTTAATTATTCCAGAAATGACATGTTTATGACAATGAACAGTGCATATATGATGTCAATGAATCAAAAATATAATATGTACTATATGCCAACTCTTTCTGCAAATATGCTATTATTTGATTTTGGTAAGACAAAAGCTATGGCAGATACGGCTAAGCGTAATTTTGAATCCTCCAGGTATGATGCCGAAACAAGTATCGAACTTGTTATTTATAATGTAAAAGTTGCATATTACAATCTGGTATTTGCTGAAATCCAAAAAGCTGTGTATGAAGATACTGTTAAAGATTTTGAATTACAGTTAAAGCAGGCTAAGGCTCATTATCAGATAGGCAAAAAAGCAAAAATAGATGTGACAACTGCAGAGTATAACCTTGGGAATGCTAAAGTCAATTTGATTAAGGCAAAAAACACTCTTGAACTCGCAGCTGCCCAGCTTGCCAATGCTGTCGGAATTCCTGAGCTTGAGGGTGTTGTATTGAAAGATAAATTAAATACGAAAGCTTATGAGGTTGATTTTAAAAATTTGTTGTCGACGGCAGAGGCTTCTCGTCCGGCACTGCTTTCTTCTAAAAAGAGAATGCAGGCTGCGGAAATGAATGTAAGAACTTCAAAACGTGCATTTACTCCTAATGTCAGTGCTTTCGGTTCTTATAATCAAGGCGGACGCCAGATTGATACGGATTACGGGTATCAGGTGGGTGTTCAGTTGAATTATTCAGCATTAAATCTTATGATGTTGAAAAAACAGGTGGATGAAGCTACAGCTACTTATAAAAAGGCAGTTGCCGATTATGAAATGGAAAGACAAAATGTTTATCTTGAAGTCAAAAGTGCTTATGTAAATCTGCTTAATTCTCATGACAGTATCGGTGTATCAAAGCTAGCTCTCCAACAGGCAAAAGAACGTCAGTATCAGGCATTTAGAAGATATCAGGTCGGGCTTGGCGATGCTATTGAATTTAAAGATGCGGAAAATACGTATTTGAATGCTCAACTCGATTATTACTCTAATGTGCTTAATTATAATATTAATGCGGCAGAACTGGAGCGGGTTGTGGGTGCGCCTATAAAGGAATCAAATATTGATTTGTAATAATTACACAAAAATGCAGGTTTTATAAAACCTGCATTTTTATTATAGGCAAATATTGTTTGTTTCAAGTAAAATTTCTTCGAATTTTTGTTTTGATAAAGATATATCCGTTTGTGTTTTGTTTTCTCCTGAAAAGTCTTTTATAGATATTGTCATCCCGGAATTCTTTTTTATTAATTGGATTATTTCAGAGGATTTTCCCAGATACAAGAAAGCGTGCGTTTCTTTGTATTGGTCGCAAATGTTTGCAATATCATCCGGATTGTAATTTCCAAAGGTTATATCTTCCAGTTTTTTTGAAAGTTTTGTAATCTTCTTCTTAGGCATATCCGCATTGGTTAGTATAAACATATTTATAAATTCGCATTTTGAGAAATTTTGTAAAATTCTGATATGTCTTGCTGATAAGATATCAGGTTCAAACGTGGATTCAAATTCTTCTATAATGTCTTTGTAATCAATAAATATGCATAATTTTTGCTGGTTTTTTATAAGTTCTTGAATGTATTTAAGTTTTTTCATGGTTTAACTCCTTTCAAATACAAGTGCGACAATGTATAGCATACAAAATATGCCGTAATATATTTGTTATACGCGAGGAAATTCAGTTTCCCCGCACTTTAAATGAATTTTCTATACCCGAAAAACAAAACCATATTATTACTATTATAACATATTTTTTTTAAATATCAAATTGTTGTACAACTAAATTAAATTTTTATGCTAAGATTTATTAATATTTTAGAAATAAAAGACAATTAAAATTTTTAGGTCTTTTTATAAGTTTGCAAGCAGTAATCAGGAGAAAATATGTCAATTGGTTTTGATTCAGGGTGTAATAATATAAATTTTCAAGGCCGCTATAATTTAAGTAATTACAAAGGTTGCTTAAAAGGCGGAGCAATCGGTGATGCTCTCGGATGGCCGATAGAATTTCACAGGCTGGCTGATATAAAACGCAAATATGGTCCGAACGGAATTGATGATTTGGTTTTAAACAGCAAAGGCAAAGCTGAGATTACTGATGATACCCAGATGACAATGTTTACGGCTGACGGACTTATAAAATCAGCACTTAAAAAACTTAATTTGTCTGAAATGCCGGATATGGAAGATGTATTCAAATCTTATAAACTCTGGTTAAATACTCAATTTGGCAAAGCTCCAACAAAGAATGAGGGGTGGATTAGCGGGTTGCGGAGTTTATATGCAACAAGAGCGCCGGGAAATACGTGTATTTCTGCTATTCGGAGTAATAATCCGGGCAGTATCGCAAAAGCAATAAATAACAGTGCCGGCTGCGGAGGTGTTATGAGGGTTGCTCCGGCAGGTTTAATGTACAAAGATAATCCTAAATTAGCTTTTAAAGTTGGAGCAGAATGTGCAGCATTAACTCATAGTCATCCGCGCGGATATCTTCCTGCAGGAGTTTTAAGTGAAATGATTGCACACATTGTGAGTGGAAAAAATATTGAAGGTGCTGTTTCTGATACTATGAAAACTCTTAAAACATACAGCGGGCATGAGCCTGTTTCTATGTTAATGGAGAAGGCTCAAAGACTTGCAAAATCAAATACAAATCCGTCAGATGCTATAAACGAACTCGGTGAAGGCTGGGTGGGCGATGAAGCAATTGCAATTGCTTCATATTGTGCGTTGAAAGAACCGAAAGATTTTGTCAAAGCTGTTAAAATGGCGGTAAATCATAACGGAGATAGCGATAGTACCGGTGCAATTCTCGGGAATATTCTCGGAGCAGAACTCGGGGTTGAAAAAATTCCGTCCAAATGGGTTAAAAATGTTGAATTGAGTGATGAACTTGGACAGCTTGCAAAAGACTTGTTTGTTAAACCGCAAGATATTGAAAATTCAGTAACAAGGTATCCGATAGATTAATCTTTTTTCTCCGGATTATCTTTGATGACTTTATATCTTCCTTCGGCTTTAAGTTTACTTAAATATTCATTTTCTTCTTTTAATGTCATTGTTTTCATTTTTTCAATATCTTCCGGAAAAAATTCTATTTTTTGATATTTGAATTCTAAATTGTTGCAGTCACTTGGGTATGGCTGTTTTGTATTTTTTACGGAATCTTTCGCAGTCGAACGTTCAAAGGTGTCCGGCTGCTGTTCTTTTAATTTATTCCATTTTGCTTTTTTAATTTTTTTAGGTAATTGTATATTGTTTATAGATGTAATTTTTTTTATCATAAGCCCATCCTTTAGTTATCTTCGTTTTCATCATCATAAACTACAACGTAACGCCCTTCGGCTTTAAGTTTACTTAGATATTCGTTTTCTTCTTTTAAAGTCATGTGCTTCATTTTTTCTACGTCATCCGGAAAAAATTCTATCCTTTGATATTTAAATTCCAGATTGTCGCAATCGCTTGGATATTCTTGTGCTTTTTCTTCATTATTATTTTCGTTATCAGTCATTTTTTATCCTTTCTAGTTAGATACAGAACCTTTCAATACCCAGTGTCCATTTTTAAAGTCTATATCAATAATATTAATATTGGAATCTTTCTGTAGTAAAAATTCACATTCGCCCTGGTTGTGTCCTTTTACGTTTACACCCTCAAGGAATACTCCCTTAGCTCCTTTTGGGACATTAAGTTCCCAGTGAATTGAACCTGACCAGACATTAGGGTCAAATGATGTTGACATAAAGCGTTCCTGTGTTGCAGTGAGGTTACCTTTTTTAACCATATTTTTAACTTTTTCGATTAGAGTATCATCGCCGGTTTGATTGAAGTGGGCAACCGCTTGTGCCATAGCTTTATCCAAAGTTTGTCCGTTAGGGAGTTTTACGGATGCAAGCACTTCCGGCCCTTCTTTACGATATACTTTAATTGGTTCTTTTATAACCTGAGTATTAAGGTATGCCTGAACATTATCTATTTCTTGCTTGATTTTTGGATTAAGCGGTGTATTGTGTTTCTTTAAATTTGTTAATCCGTTATTTATATCCATATAACCGCTGCCTTTGTAAAAAGCTAAGCTTCCAATCTGGTTGGCTGTAATCGGTTTTGTCTGTGCAATATTAAATACCGCATCCCAGTGAGCAGGTGTTAAATTGTTGAGACCAAATATCTGGCTGTTTTCAATGTTTCTGTATAACTGTATAAGAGCGTTCATATCTTTTTGCCATAGACCGATATACTTACCTCCATCCATATTAATCATTTTTGTTATTTTTTGAATATCTAGAGGGGTGAGAGGTTTTTCTATTTTGCTTATTATACTAGAACCGTAAGAACCGTAAGCGTTATGGTATTGCTGTTTGGTTGCATCGTCAAGTTTTTTCGTGTAATTACCATAAGAATCTTGAACAAAGTTGTTCTTAACCAGCAGATTATTAACCTGAACTGCGCTTAATTGCTGTACTTTAGGGGTAGGGTTAAGAGCTTTTAGGTATTTTTCTTTTGCATCTATCTTATTAAGTAAATTTTCTTTTATCTTTTTATTTGTAGTGAATTGGAGAGCTTGTTTTATGTCGATTAAGTCTTCAGTTTGTTTGGTAAATGTAATCATTTTTTCAATGGTTGAATGCTTAATATCTGTCATATAATCAAGCATGGACTTATTGCCTTGAGGGGTTGCTTTAATTTCCTCAAGCATACTTTTTAGGAATTTCTTTCTCTTAAGCAATGCCTCTTTATACTGGGTAAGTCCCATATCGTCTAAGAGTTGTGTGATTGCAGAATCTTTCAGACTGACAGCTTTGTTCAATGATTTTATCATATCTTCACGTGTCATGTGACTGAAAATCTCTGCAGATTTTGCGTTAATATACGGGTCTAAGAGGGTTGTTATTTCTGTTGGAATTGACGTATAAGGTTTGTTTGCACCCTGAGCGCGGTAATCAAAAGTTCCGCCTGCGTCAAGTCGGATAATTTTACCGTCAGGTGTTTTTAGCATATTATCATTGGCTAAGCCGACAACATCCCAGTTCGCAAGCAATACGTCCATACCAAAGCCTTCGTTGGCTTTTGCTGTTGCCTGTGTAACTTTTGATAATTCCGGTATATATTTACTTAATGTTCCGTTTGTTCCGTCTGCTGCCTTAAAACTGTTCATCTCTGGAACATTAAGTCCTGCCATTTCATATAATTTTGTTGCAAGAAGTTCTGTTTTACCCTGTGCGCCTCCGAATTTTGCATAGAAAAGTTCGCCGGTTTCTTTGTTAATTACGTAATAACCTTTATTAGAACCGCCTTGAGTGCCGTTTAATATTTCAAACTGGACTTGTTTTCCGTTAATTGTGAATGTTTCTGTTGTGATTGATGTGGCTTTTTTACGTAATTCATCTATTTTTTTAGATATAACAGGATCAGAGTTTTTAGCTGTCGGAATATCTTTGACAATAGTTACATCTTTGTGGGCTTCTATTACAAGTTCGCCGTGCTTTTTGCTTATAATAATATGGTGGCTGGCTATTCCGTCTTCATGTTTACCTATTTGGTATTTAACGTCTGGATAGTGCGTTTTCGGGTTCGTACAGCCTATCGCAAAGCTTTCCCCTTCTTTTAGGTTATTTATTAAATCTTTTAGCTTTGGATCGTTCATGTCTATAGTAACATTACCCAGTTTTAATTGGTCTACCTTTGACAAATCAAGAATATAAGGTTTGTATGTTCCGATAGCACCTACTGGTAATTCGTGTCCGAGTAGTTCGGCTGTAATGACATTATCAATATTATTTAATTTTTCGTTAATTTTTTGGTTATATTCAGCCTGTGAAAGCTTTTTCCCTGGTTCAAGAATTGTTAAGTGGAAGTCGTCGCTTACGCTTTCAAGGTCTGCTTTTGCCATAACTTTTGCTAGTGGCAGGTTATCGCCAAACATTTTTACTACATCATCGGCGGACATATTGCCTTTGTTAAATTCTTTAAACCAGTGGTGATTTTCTATCAGGTTTAGGATTTTTTCTTTTGTTGATTGAGGGTAATCAAATCTTTCCAGAATTTTTTCTGCGTATTTTTTACTCAATACACTGTGTCCGGTATCTGAGACACCGCTTCCTTTAAACTGTTTACCCATATCGTGGAGTAATATACTCATTTTAAGGATTTCTTTCGATTCCTGGGCTAAATTCGCTTCATCCGCATATTTTAGTGCTTTTTGAAGGTTTTGTAATGTGTGAGAATCAAGGCTGTATGAGTGAACTCCGTTTTGAGGTTTACCAATCATGAACGTAAATTCCGGAACATCTTTTATAAATTTTTGAAGTTCTGAATTCATTATTGCATCCGGTAGTTGAATTTCGTTTTGTTTTGCGTATTTGTTTAAAATATCAAGGACATTTTTATGTGCCTCCGTTTTCGCTTTTGCTGAAAGGTTAGGTATATCAACGAGTTCAAACTTACTGCCTTCCTGCTGGAATTTGATATTCAAATCAGCCATAACAGCATTTCGTTCATTTTCAGGTAAGCTGTCCAGTTGTTTTTTAAGGTCTTTCATGAAATTATCATGTGAATATTTCAGCGGAATGCCTTGTTTTCCGTATTTCTTAAGATTGAGGTTTTGTAAATTGCTATCAAATGCCGTATCTGTAATAAGTTTTGATTTCGGCTTTTGCGGTGTTATTGTGGGAGTTCCTTCTAATTCTACGTTTTTGTTCGCAAAAGTGCTGTATAAATCTTCTGTTTGTCCGAATTTAGCATTATACATGTCGTATTCGTATTTTAACTCATTTAGTTTGTCAGGAGATGTACATTCCTCAATTTGTTTTTTCAAATTTGCTGAGTAGACATCAGGTTCAGGAATTTTTGCACCTGCAGGATATTCTGAGAGTGAAATATATCTTTCGGTAATGACATTATTATTTTTGTCCAGAATTTGTTCTTTTCCTGTTTCAAAATTCTTTTCAACCTGCACATCATTTTTTAATTCTGAGGTTGATTTTATTTGATTTTTTTTGTTTTTTACCGTAGATTTTGACGGGGTGGTGCTGTTTCCGGAATTATATTCATATACTGTAGTATCACCTGATTTGTTTTTGATTAAAATAGGTCTGTCATTTGTATCAAGTGTAATTTTTGTACCGTCTGTTGCGTGTAAAGTTTTTTGTCCTTGTTTATTTGTTTCGGTTTTTATAACCTCAAAATCCAGCGAATTACTATCTTCAAAGAACGTTATTTTTGAAGGTTTTCCCGGTGTTGGGGGTTCCGGTTTATTGGTACCGTTCGGTGAAGGTGTTGGGGTATCGTTAGGTTTTGGCGCAGGGGCAGGAATGTCTGCCTCTACTGTTGGTTTATGTGTTTTAATATGAGATAATCTTGAGATTAACAGACCGCTTGCAAAGTCAATAAATGCATCTGTTTCTCCGTAATTGTCACCGGCAACTTTTGTTACCCCGTAGGAACCTGCCATATTCAAAATTTCTTCAGCAATTTCATTTGCAAGGGCTTTATTTGTAATGCCAAATGACTGCATAAGTTTAGGCGCAAGTATGCTTGAAGAAACACCGACTCCGGCAAATGACATATTCATCAATGTTTTTCTCATTGTTTCTTCAACGCTTTTTTTGTCACTAAGGTTTACTGCTGCTGTTGCGATACCTGTATTTATAATTTGAGTTGCAATTTGGGCTTTTTTATTGGTATTTTGGAGTTTTGTTACGGTTGCTGCTGCTTTATATGCCTTGTTTGCCATATTCGCAATTTTTATACCTTTTGCGCCCCATTTAGCTGCGCTTACTGCAAGTCTTGCGGCTGCAAGCTGTCCTAAGCCCGGAACAAATTGCAGTGCGACTGTACCGGCAATTTCAAACGCTGCTGTTGTGATTGTATCTGTTAATTGCTGGTTTTCATTGAATTTTATAACATCTTTTACTATATCATTTGTTCCATAAGCACTCTTGGTAAGGAGATCCACATCTTTTGTCATTTGGTCAAGAGTTTTTCCGTTCGCAATTTTATGGTATTCTCGCTGATATGTTTGTTTAGATTCTCTAATGAATGTGTCAAGCACAAATTTTTTATCACTGTCAGATGTGCTTTCAAGACCTTTGTTCTGTGCATAAGCGGAAATTAGTTCATCAATCTCTGCGTCTTGATAGCCGAAAGCTTTTTTAAGTTCACTTTTCATTTCTGAATAATTCATATTCTGAGTTTTCTTTTCAAGTCCTGAGAATACTTTATATGAACTGTCAAATGCAGTTGCTGCTTCAAGATTTTCTCGTGCGGTTTGTCTTGCTTGAACTTTTTTAGGGTCAAATTCTATGCCGAAGATTTCTTTGTATAATTTTTTAAATACTGCTTCATCTTTTTTCTCGGCGGCTTCTGCAAGTTTTTTCACGTCTGCTGCGTGAGTTCCGAGTTTTTTGTCCATATCATCAATGGTTGTGCAGCCGAAAAGTCCGCAGACCCAATCTCCTGTCTTTGCAGCCCAGCCTTCGGCTTCTCTGGCATCTTTGTATGTTTTTTGTGCTTTCTTGTTATTGTCTACAAGTCCGCTGTCTTTTTCATTAACAAAGGTATTCATTGCTTCTGCTGTTGAAACCTCAGGTGAGTCTTTGCTGACTTTTGTACTTACGGTTGACCCTCGCAAAAAGTCAAGGGCTTTTTCCATTCCTGATGGATTAATACTCCCGAAAGAACTAAATTCTTCTTTCATGCTTTTGAGAAATTCTGTTCTTGCATGGTTTATATCGCTTTCTTTAACTCCGGCTTTTTTGGCTGCAATAGTCATTTTATCCAGAATGAAATTTAATGCTTTTTGTCTAGATGCAGGTGAAGAACCTACTTCACTGCAAATTGTGTCTATTAAAGAAGAATCTCCGCTATTTTTCTCTACAACTTTTTCATAATTATCCAGTACTTGAATAATATTTTCTTCAGTAATTCGGTTTAACTGGCTTTGGAAAGCTTGTTTCCCTACTGCTGCCGCATTATCATCACATGCTTTATAGAGATTTTCGGCAATATCTTTTGCTTCTTTGTTTATTCTTATCTTTTTATTTATTTCTTTAATTTCTTTTTGTCTGTTTGTAATTCTATTGTACGTTTCATCAGAAACTCCGGCAATAACTTTTTTGCCTTGAAGTTCTCCGTTTTTTACGTTCGGGTTATGCTTTTTGAGTTCTTCAACGCGAAGCTGCATTTCTCGATCTGAAGGGTTTTCGTTGCCTTCTTGTTTGAAAAGTTGTTTTGCCAGTGCTTCAAATGTTTTTTGTCCTGCTGTAAAGGTTATGGTTTTTCTATTTGCAGCTTCATCACGAAGTCGTTTATCTTCTTCTTCTTTTTGCTCACGTTCAATCGCATCTTTTGTGTAATCTGCAATAGTTTCTTCTTTACTTTTTCTTCCTCGCAAAGCCATATCGTCGGCTTCTAATTCTCCGGGAATTTTAATTTCTTCACCGACAATAAAATATTTTGAATTTCCTTTTGTCTTAATTTTTTCTTCATTAAGTTTTTCAATTTCTTCCGGAGTTATGCCGAATTTTTTAGCAATTGCGTTTATGCTTTCGCCGTTTTGAACAATAATTATCGTATTGCCTTCTCCGTCGTATTCGACTTGATAGGTTTCTCCGTTAATAGTTTTTGTTTGTCTTAATTTGTTTCCTTCTTTATTATAGGTGTTTTCTGTTATGTTTCCATTTTCGTCGACTATAGTTTCTGTTGAAATTCCGTCTTCGTTTTGTTGTAGTTTATGGGTTGATTGAACTTCATTACCTTGTTTGACGGTTGTTATTGTTGTTGTACCCTGTGTGGTTGTTTCTGTTACAGTTCCGTCTTCGTTGTATTGGTATTGGGTAATTTTTTTATCTGCAGGAGATGTTCCGTTTTCAACTTTTTGTGTTAGCTGTTCTCCATTTGAGGTTATTTGATAAGTTTTGCTTCCCGTGCTGTTTTGTACAACCCTTGTTTTAGCCGTACCGTCTTCATAATTAATAGTTTCTGTGCCATTATTATTTGCTAACGTTTTTACTGTTTTCTTCGGCTTGTTATTTTCATAAACCGTTTTTATTGCGTTTCCATCATTGTCAAAATATTCCTGTGAAATAATATTGTTGTTTTTATCATAGATGGATGTTTGGTTATCTTTTATTATGGTAGTTTTTTCTTCATTCTGATTGTATTGTTCGATTGTTCCGTCATTATATTCTGTTTGGATAATTTTGTTGCCATTATCTTCAAATGTTGTAGAGTTCTTTATATTTTGGCTGTTGTTATTAATGTTGCCTAGAAAACTAAATAAATCTTCTTTTGTGACAGTTGTGTCATTTCCTTTAAAGAGTGCATCAATAAATTTTTTAGCTTCTCTATTTGAAAGGTTAGTATTTTTAGCATACTCCTGAAGCATACTTTTTAGATTTGCAACTTCTTTATCCTCAAGAATATTGTTTCCATTATCAAGAGCATCAAAAATAGCAAGCAGTTTCTCATCTTTTATTTGTTCTCTTTTAAAACCACCTTTTAAATTAGTTAAATCTATTTTTCCAGACTTACCCTTGTTCAATGAAAAATTGCTGTAGTCCTTACTCATATTAACCTTTCTAAAAATTAGTCAATTTACACTTCTGGATATATAAACGGTTATTAGAGCTGCAAACTTTAGAAATTATGGATTTTGTTACAATTCTTTACGCTTGTAAATCAACACTCAGTTTGATAAGGTATTGACTTTATGCTAATCTAAATATGTAATAAAGAATTATATAATAGGAGTTTAAGATGATAAAATGGAAAAAAGAATACTATCTTATCTTGGTTTCATTAATTATTTTATCATCACAATTATATATAATTATGATTTTTGAAGATTTCGCTTGTAATACTAAAAGCAATTCTTGTAAAGTTATTCAAACAAATATTTTTGGAGCGAAAAATATTATCGATATCTGTAAATATTCAGATTTGGATTCTATTAAATATGAATATCGTCTCAGAACACGCGTTTCTCATTACTCTCATTATATGTTAAAAGCCGTAACGAAACATAATGAGCATAAACTAATAACTACAAAAAGATTTTATAAATTCCAAGATTATTCAAAAATTATAAATAACTTAAATGATAAAATACAAAAGCAGGAAAATTTCAGTTATAGATTTTGGGGCTTATCTAATAAGTATAAACATTTTTTTAGGTAGAAGCTGGGATATTCTCTTTAGCTAACTCATAGATGAAAAATTCGTGCGTGTTCGTTTATCCATTCCAGGTGAAGCGGACATAAATGTAATCCCTCCAACTCAAAGCCAACTGTTATTTTACAGCTAAAAGAAATGTATGTAAAACGACAGTTGTTTTGATTATTTTGAACAGGAAGTTTGAGTATTTATAGAAACTAGCAAAAAAAAATTTTTCGGGTTTTAGTAATCTTGTAAAGGAGATTTTATGCAAATATATTCTAATACAAATAATTTCTATACGAATAACCAAAATTATAAAACTTTTTCAAAAAATCAAACCCCAGTAGCATTTTGTAGCCAACAAAAGGTTTTGGATAATGTTTCAAAAGCGGCTTTAAAAGAAATGTATAAAGAAAAACTAAGAAATGCGATAAAAAATTGTGATGTAAAAGTACTTTTTGAAGCAGTAGGAATTAAAGCAAAAAAATATTTATTTGGGGAATATTATACCGTTTATGGATATGGCAAAGGTGGCGGCGCAACACATAATTTTTCTGAGCTTGGTGTTGATGAAAATAAATTATTCAAAAAGATAAAAAGGGTAAAAGGTATTCTTGATTTAAGAGAATCAAATGTTGAAGATTTGGGTAATCTTAAGCGAGTAGATGGAAAAATTTTGATGTATCATGAGCAATGGCCTCCGAAAGGTTATGCTCGTATAGTGCTCTGGGATAATGTAATAGTAAAACATTATTCAGCTCCTAGAGATAAACATCATTATTTCCCAAGTACCGACTCTTTACTTAAAGATAGTAATCTTTCTAGTCGTGCCGATGATTTTTATCTTCCATCTACAGACTATCTACTTCGTAAAGATAATAGTCGTTTCACTTATGACTCTACTTTCTCTATGTTAACATATAATGATAGTGGTGAACTGATTAAAGTTCGACATTTTACAGGCGGAATATAACAAAAAGGAATATATTTTTACAAGTTTAAAAAGAGGAAAATTAAATGGATTTAAATATTGCTAAATACCCTTCTAATAGCAGTTTTGGAAGTTTGAATATTAAAAAATCTGCTTATAAAGCTAAAGCAGGGGCACTATATATAAATTTTGATAAGGACAAGTTGGAAGAGTTGGCAAAAACGTGTAATATAAAAATTTCAGGTGGCAAGGAGTACATGGGGCTTTTTAGCTTAGATTATTTGAATATTACAGTTACCCAATTAAAAAGAAGTCGAAATCCCTTTATAAGATTATTTAATATTGATGCAGTAACAGGTAAATTTGCCACAGAGGCCAGACTTGAAAGTACTACTTTAATTGATATAACAAGACAATTAGTCAAGAAATTACAAAATAGATTGTAGATAGATAAGTCGGTTTGGCATATGTAAATCTGAAAATTTTTATGTAAATAAATTAGGTTTTAGGTCAGTCAAATATCTTGAATGCAAAGAACCCCATATATGTTTTTACAAAGACAATATTGAGATAATTTTACTTAATGCAAGTTCAAAAGTTAAGTCTAACAGAGAGTTATATGGTTATGGCTATGATGCATATTTATACGCAAATGATATCAAGCTTCTTGAAGATGAATTTAACTCCAAAGAGATAAAAATAATAAAACTTTTACATTTTACTGATTATCAAAATCAGGAGTTTGTTATTGAAGATTGCGATGGACAATGGCTTGCGTTTGGGCTAAAAGAAAATAATTTTATATACATTTTCTGTAGCTTCAATTAATTACTTTAATTTTACTTCCGTTTAAGTAATGTTTTAATGTTCTATTCTCAAACCAAGTGTTACTTTTTAAATTTTCATAGATTACTATTATTGTTGAATTTTGCCGATTAAGTCAAAATAAATTTATAGCATTTTAGAGTAAAAACTTCTGCATCTTTAAAATGGGCTAAATTTTTAACATCTGAGAATTTACACTTCCGACTTTCTAGTCTGTGTTTCCGACTGTTTTTTTCTGTTATTAAACTAAGTGTTATCTTACACCAAATTCCTAAACTACCTGTTAAAATACAACTAGAATATATAAAAGAATCCTTTAACATATTTGTTAAAGGACTTAATTATCTTGAAAATCTGGGGCGGAAGGATTCGAACCTCCGAATGCCTGGACCAAAACCAGGTGCCTTACCACTTGGCGACGCCCCATTGTCGGGTACATTTATTATTCTATTTCATAAATATTGATTGTCAAGATTTTATTTGTATAAATGGACTTTTTTCTTCTGCTCTTACCGTTTCTATGTTTCGCAAAAGGCTCTCAAATACCTCCAATACAAGGATTTCACTCTCGAAATGCCCTATATCAAATAGTATAAGCGGGCTTTCCAAGGCGGTGTGAAATTTTATATCCCCTGTGACAAGTGCGTCTGCTCCGTTTTGATAGGCTTCTTGTATAAATTCAGCTCCGCTGCCTGCACAAAAGGCGATTTTTTTTATTGTTTTTATGTTCTTATTGTTCACATATCGTAAGTTTGGTGAAATTTTCGTAAGTCTTTTTAAGAATTCTTCGAGCGTAAATTCTTCCTCAACATATCTTAAATAATCTGAGCTTTCCGATAGTGTAAGTCCAAGTTTTTTTATTAATGTGTCAGTTGTTCCGCCAATAGTTCTGTCAAGGTTTGTGTGCGCACTGTAGGTATCAATATCCTGCCAGTTTAAAGGAACTTCAAACAGAGGGTGATGTGAGATTATCATGTCACAGTTTTGTTGTTTCGCTTGAAGTACCACATCATCCGTGACGGTTAGGGCAAGCATGATTTTTTTTATATCCGTTTTTTGGGTTTCAACACAAAATCCTGAACAATCCCATTTTTCTGCAAGTTCAGGAGGTGCAAATTTTTCTATTGTGTTTATAATCTCGTATTTATTCATTTATGTATTGTAGAATTTTTTGTGCGATTTCTGATTTTTTTGCACGTTCAAATGTTTTGGTATTTCCGTTTTTGTTGAAAATTGTTATTTCATTGTAATCGCTGGAAAATCCTATGTCCTTGCGGGAAATATCATTTGCAATTAAATAATCACAACCTTTCTTTTGAAGTTTTTCTCTGGCATTTTCCAGTAAGTTTTCACTTTCTGCGCAAAACCCAACAATCGTTTGGTGAGTCTTTTTCTGACAAATACTTTTTAAGATATCAGGGTTTTTCACGAGAGTGAGTGTAATTTCGTCGCATGATGTCTTTTTTAATTTTTGTTCCGCTTTTTGTTTTACTCTGTAATCGGCGACTGCAGCTGCCATTATTACGTAATCGGCGGTATCAAATTCTTTTTCTATTTGGGTTTGCATTTCCAGAGCAGATTTTACATTGATAATTTTATAGGGACGTTTTACATCAACTGTGGTAATTAATGTAACGTTATTTCCTTTGGTGAAGGCTTCATCTGCAATAGCAATTCCCATTTTTCCGGATGAGTAATTTGATATATACCGTACGGGGTCAATATCCTCTATTGTTCCGCCTGCGGTTATAAGATATTTTTTTGAATTTGATGAGCGATTTAAAAGAATTTGAGTTGTTGTGTCGTAAATTTTTTCAAGCGAACACAATCTGCCTTTTCCCTCGTAACCGCAAGCAAGGAAACCGCTTTCCGGTTCAAGAATTTTGTAACCGTATGTTGAAAGCTTTTTTATATTTTCTTGAATAACATGGTTTTCCCACATATTACAGTTCATCGCAGGAGCTATGATAATCTGTTTTTTGAATGCGCACGCTATTGATGTTAATAGGTTATCGCAAATTCCTGAGGCTATTTTTGATATAGTATTTGCTGTCGCAGGTGCAATTATCATAATATCAGCTTCATCTGCGTAAGAAATATGCTCAGGTCGAAAATCCTCTACATCAAATTCCTCTACTCCAACTTTATTTTGGCTGAGGTTTCGAAGGGTTAGTTTTGTTACAAAATTCAGTGCATTAGGGGTACAAACAATCCGAACATTTGCGTGTTGGCGTTTAAACATTCTGACAAGTTCACAAATCTTGTATGCGGCAATTCCGCCGGATATGCCGATTAGGATGGTTTTCCCGCTTAGCATTTGTTTTGTTCTCCGATTATTACTTTTTCCAATTCGGCAATTGCCTTTTCGAGATCATCATTTATAACTTTATAATCAAAATTTTCAGAACGTTCCAGTTCGGTTTTTACTTCGTGAAGTCGTTTTTGGATTGTTGCTTCATCTTCTGTATGACGTCCGCGAAGTCTGTTTTCCAATGCTTCGATAGATGGCGGACATATAAAGATGAGGACAGCTTCCGGCATTTGTTTTTTTACTTGAAGTGCGCCCTGAGTATCTATTTCCAAAATGATATCTTTTCCTTCATCAAGACATTGGTTTATATATTTTTTCTTTGTTCCGTATCGGTTGCCGGCAAATTCTGCCCACTCTAAAAATTTATCATTGTCTATACAGTTTTGAAATTCTTCTTTCGAAAGGAAAAAATAGTTTACACCATCTTTTTCACCGGTTCTGGGAGTTCTTGTGGTGCAGGAAATTGACAGCATAAAATTTGGGTTTTTATTTAAAAAGCCTTTTAAAACAGTGCCTTTCCCGACTCCTGAAGAACCTGATATTACAAATAACTTTTTTTTGCAGTAATTTTTGTTCATATTACAATTATACAATGAATATTTCTAATGAAATATTTCTTGGAGATTTTTTGAAAAAACTTAATACAATCTCGTAATTAAAAAGCCTCTCTTTAAGAGAGGCTTTTAGAATTTATGAATGTTTTTTCTTTTTTTCATCAATCATAAGTACCGTACAAATTGCTATACAGATTATTGCCGAGAATATCCAAAACGCAATAGCACCGTTCCAACCGAATTTATCAACCATAAAGCCAGTACCGGTTGCCGATAAAACTGCTCCGACATAACCGAATGTTCCGGTAAATCCTGTTGCGGCAGATGCAACTTTTTTGGAACTGCTTTCTACAGCACACAATCCTCCAATCATCATTTGAGGACCGTAAGTGAATGCTCCGAGCAACCCTATTAAAATAAAATCGATTGTGCTTATTGTGTTAAATTTTAAAAGAACAAGACAAGTTACAACACCTGCAAGATATATTAAATTAACAGGCGCTCTGTGTCCTTTGAATATTTTATCAGATATTAATCCTGCGCAAATTGTGCCTGCAATACCAACCAATGGCAGTGAACTTAATTTCATTGCGGCAAGTTCCAGTGAATTGCTTTTTGCTTCGTGAAGGTATTTTATCATCCAGTCTTCTGCGCCAAATCTGATTATGTATACAAAAATATAGGCGATTGCCAGAAGCCAGATTGTTTTGTTATAAAGAATATTTTGTTTGAAGATTTCTACATAAGAACGATTATCTTCTTCTGTACAGTCAGCTTTTTTTGCAGCCGGTTCTTCTCTGTACGATTCAACATCAGGAAGTCCCAGTGATTGCGGTCTGTCGCGTAATCTGTCAAAAAGCCAAATTGCAACCAGGATTGCCAGAGTTCCCGGAACGAAAAATGCCATTTTCCAGCCCCAGTGAGCAACTAAAAATCCCGAAATTATTACGCTTAAAAATGTTCCGACCTGATGTGAACAAGACCATAATGACCATTTTGATCCTCTTTCTGAATTTGAATACCAGTAAGTTAAGCTTTTTGCAACAGCCGGAAATCCAGCTGATTGAAACCAACCGCTTGCCCCCCAGAAAAATACGAACAACCACAAAAGTATGGTATTTGTTGGTAATCCGAAGAATGAAATTTGTCCCGGAGTAATAAATACTGCAGATAACCCGAAACAAAGGTTTGCGATTGCTGTCATTATTAATGCTGTAGGAAGAAACTTCCTTACGTCCGAACCGTCAGCCAGAACTCCGTTTACGAATTTACCGATACCGTATGTCAAATACAATGAACTCCCGAGTAAACCCAGTTCTGTATTTGAGTACCCGAATTCTGCGCTTAATCCCGGTAATGCAACCGCGATATTTTTCTTACATAGGTAAAAGACCGTGTATCCTATAAAACAAGCATAGAAAATTCTTAATCTCCAATGAGAATACATGCTTTTGACTTTTTCGTTATCCTGAATAGTCTCTTTTACAGGCGGCTCTTTAAAAAATTGAGCTAATTTTTCTAACATAATTTACTTCCCTGCTTTTATTATTTGAATATTTCTTGTTTCTGTTATTTCTTGACGGGCATCCTTAATCATTTCTCTTTTTTCTTCATCAAGTCTGTATCCGCCGACTAGTCTGTCTACAAAACCGGTATTTAATTTTACGGCTTTTTCAAATGCTCCTACTTCTTCAAGAACATCTTTTATCTGGTGCAAATCATATCCAAAGGTTTGCTTTGAATTATATACAAGAGTTTCTCCTGATTGTGCCACAATTGGAGTTCCACCCTGTTCAAAATACAGTTTAAATACTGATTTCAAGTCTTGTAATTCTGATTGTAATGTTGTTACTGTTTGTTGAATCCTTAAATATCTTTCAAAAAGATATTCTACATTTTCTAACTGTTTTTGTTCCCAATCATATTTTTGCAAATATAATTTTTTTAATTTTGGATACGCAAGTGCAAGACCCATAGTGTCAGCCATTGCGCGGTGGTGATTGTTTAATTCGACGTGGAATTTATTTGTCAAAGCTTCCAGTCCGTGAGAATCTAAATCAGGATAAACTTCTTTGAACATTTGTTGTGAATCGATTCTTGTGTTTTTTATTTCGTTTCCTGTGACTCTTTTAGAAGCTTCGTTAATGAATGTATAGTCAAAAATGGCGTTATGCGCAACTATCGGATAATCACCGATAAATTCTAAAATTTTTGGCATAGCTTCTGCTTCGGTTGGGGCGTCTGCTACCATCTCTTGCGTAATCCCGTGAATTGCCATACTTGATTTTCTAATATGCTGTTCCGGATTTATAAGAGTTTGAAATTCATCTTTAATTTTCCCGTTTTCAAGTCTTACGGCGGCAAATTCTACCATTTTTTCTTTAGTGTAATCAAGTCCTGTTGTTTCTGTATCAAGGACTATCTCTATAATCTTTTTTCGTACCATATTCTTATCCTGTCTATCTCTATTAAGATAATAGCATAAAAAAAATTTCTGTGGTAGAATTAGCGAGTATAAAAGTAAAGGAGAAATTATGTCTAACGCAATAGATATCAATGATTCAAATTTTGAACAAGAAGTTTTGACGTCAGCAACTCCTGTTGTTGTTGATTTCTGGGCTCCTTGGTGCGGTCCTTGCAGAAAACTCGGTCCGATTTTGGATGAAGTTGCCGGTGAATTTTCAGGCAGAGTTAAATTTGTTAAGGTCAATACAGATGAAAACTTACAAACAGCTAAAAATTATGCCATCAGCGGATTGCCAAGTCTTTTGGTTTTTAAAGACGGCAAGGCTGTTGAAAGACTTGTCGGTTTGATGCCTAAGTCTTCAATTATTTCTAATATTGAAAAACATATTTAAGTTAAATATTCTCAAGTTAGTGATGACTTTAGGTTGAAGATGATACTTGAATAAATAATGTAACAAAATATAAAGCAGCGGTATTTGGCTCAAATGAGCTTGTACCGCTGTTTTTTGTTTTATTAATATTTTTTCATATTTTTTATCTAAAGTTTTTTGTCCTTTTTGCCGTTAAAGAATGTGTCGAAGAATGTCTTTAAAGGAAAAAGAGGTTTTTAACAAATGCTAGAAAGCATATCACAAATCAAAGATAAAGTTCATTCGTCAATGTATGAAACCGAAGGCAGAAAAACATACGATGTTGATAGTATCGTTGCCGAATTAAAGAAAGACGAAAAATTTAAGAATTTCAAAGAAAATGAACTTTATTCTTATGCATACGGCTTGATAGCGAACCATAATGCTCATGCGCTGAAAGGTGCATTGCAGAGCATGGGTTTTGATACAGGCAAACCTCAAGATCCTTTCTGGAGTCAGTATACCTATGAAGAAATCCTTAACATGGTTAATGACGGAGTTCAAGTGCCTCAGGAATTTATCGATTGGGCGTACACAATGCAGGATTCTGATACCACGGCTTATCAGATAGAAGATTCAAGTGAAGACCCTAACGCTTATGACAATCTTGCTGGTGAAACAGGAAATATTGACCAGAGTGATATTCAAAAACGCGCTCAGGCTTTTGCTTCTAAAGCTCAAGCTCAGGAAAAACTTATTAACAATAAAGTTGAAGAAACAAAACCTATATTAAATACGGTTCTGGCTGAAAAAAACGAATTGGAAAAAAATCAGAAATCAGCTTTAGAAAATCTTGCGTCTATGACTAAAGAGTGGAAAACTCTTGATAGAAAGTTTAAAAGCGGTACTCCTTTGTCTGAAGCCGAACAGAATAAGTATCAAGAACTTGGTTTAGCCTTGAATGACAGCAATAACGGTATTCTTTTGCAGACCAAAAAAGTTAGTGATGATATAGAAGAACTTATGACTCAGATTGATAGTATTGATATGCTATTAGGCGTTAACGAAAAAATTAACGCTGAAATTGAAGATATCGGTACAAGAATGTCTTGGTTTGAAGGTAATAAAAAGCATATTATCTTGCCAACAAACAATGGTAATCAAGTTACAGGGCTAAGTGCCGCATTCTATGTTGCCGCAATGGGTAATAATCTTGCTTACGATACAGGTTTGGCAGGTGTAAATCTGTTCTTTAATAATATGGAAGTTCAAAATCAACAGGAAATTCATATTAATACAGCTGTCCAAACTCAAAAACAAGTAGATGTTGTGAATAATGCTGCAGACAATCAGGACGATAATCTAAAATATACAACCAACAAACAGTCTGAAAATAAAAACGACGATAATAAGACAGAACAAAACAACAATCCTCAAAATGGAGTTCAGCAACAGGAAACAGATGCAAATGAAATTATTAATCCTGAAAAAACACAACCGAAAACCCCTCAGGCAGATGCAAAAGTTCCGGTACAAACAGAAGAACCGCTGATTTCTCAAGAAGAACCTGAAAATACACTTACAAAGGCTTTGAATTCTGAAAATAATCCAAAAACAAATGCTATAAATGCGCAATTCAACTCAAATGTTGCAGAAAATACTGACAATGCTCAAACTCAACAAGTTGCTGCAGATACAACGGTTCAAACTTCTGCTCAAGCTGCCCAAACAACAGAAACTGAAGGTGCAGAAGATATTGCTGCTACAGATGAAGCCGGCGAAGTTACAGAAACTCCGGATACTTCTGTTGAAACAGAAGATCCGCTTAAAGCTGAAACTTCTCAAATGGTATCAGAATGTGAAAACAGAAATAATGCTATGGTTCAGGCTGAACAACAAATTCAAGCTAAGGTTGAAGAAGTTAAGAAAATTAGAGCAAACAAAAGTAAAGATGATGCACAGCTTAAGAATGAATTGACAAAAGCTGTTACTGAATACGATAAATTAGCACAAAAAGTTCAAAATGGTGAAACTTTATCAGATAATGAACAAAAAAGAGTAAAAGCATTAGAAAAAGCTATTAATGCAAAAAATGGTACTATTATTACAAAAATTAAGGATAAAGTTACTGCATTAACAGGATTTGCGGATGCTTTAAATAATGATATTCAGCAAACTAAAGTTAATCAGGAGTTTGGTGAGCAGGCTGTTGCAAAAGGTAAAGAATATGCAAAAGCAACATTAGGCGATAGAGAATATCTTAAAGATTCAATGTTCGGTTTTGTTCATTTTAGTCAACTTCCTAAAGAAAAGCAATATGATCTTCTTTATGGTAAAAAAGGTGAATCTGTTGGTCGTGACGCTATTGATAACGGAGAATTGCTTATCAGTAATGCTGCGGCTTCTCAGGAAAGATTAGCTAAGTCTTTACCTCTTGCAGGCTTTGCAATGAATTATTCGCAGGAACTCAATACTAAGCTTTCTGAAACTAACCAAAAGGTTAATGCTATAAAACAAAATCTTCAAGAGTCTGCAGAACAACAGGCAGATAATACCAATGGTCCTTCAAATGCAGAAGGCGAAAATTCTTCATCTAAGAAATCTAAAAAGAAAGATGAAGTTACCAAAGAAGATGGGCAAAAAATTGAGCAGCAAGGTAGAAAAGTTGAACAAGAAGGTAAAGAAGCCAAAAAAGACGGACAAGATGCCAAAAAAGATAAACAAGCTACTGATAAACAAATTAAAAAAGAAACCGCGGCGTTAAAGGCTGATGAAAAGAGAATTGTTAATTATACTAAAGATTCTCAGCAAATTAACCAGCAATTTGAAGAAATGTCTATAGAGCTTGATGCTATTTTGGAAGCCAAAGCTCAAGCTTCAACAGAGCAGGAAAGTCCTGCTATGCAAGCAGGTCCGGCTCCTGCAAGAGCTTTAAATGCAAGAGGTGCTAACCCTAGAAGCGTTGGCTTAAATAATAGTGCGCCTGCTCAAAATATGAATGACAATATGTCTTCTCAGAATGATAATAATGCAAAACTTATGGCTATGGCTGCGGCTGTTCCAAATCTTGAAAAAAGATTGAAAACAAATGACAAAACTATTAATACTATTTCAAAAGCGGCAACTGCAAAAAATAAAAAATTAAATAAGCTGTATAACTTGAAATATAAACAAGCTCAAGCTGACATGCGTGCTAAAGAAAAAAGCATGAAGAAGAATGAAAAACTCCAATCTACTGTTACTAAGACAGGATATATGTTCACTGGAACAAAACTCACAGGTCTTGCTTTGATGTCAATGCCATGGTCTGCTGCTGTTGGTGCTTACATGTACGGTATCGGGAAATATGGTGAAATTACGTGTTACGTTACTAATGCGGCTATAGATGTTGCAAACGGTAATTTCTTGGGAGCTTTAGTGAACGTTGGTGCCGCTGCTTTAAGTTACTTCACAGGACCGAAAACCATCGGACCTGCAAATGCGGCTGTAAAAGGAGCTGCTACAGAGGGCGCCAAAGAGGTTGCTAAAGAAACCGGTAAAGAAGCTGTTTAAGAAGGCACAAAAGAGGTCGGCAAAGAGGTTGCCAAAGAAGGTACAAAAGAAATTGGTAAAGAGGTCGGCAAAGGAGCCTTAACCGCTTCTACAAGCGAGATTGTTTCCAGCCCGTTGAAACAATTAGCACAATCTAGTATGGATGTAATGCTTTCAAGTGCGACTGAAATGATGAAAGAAACTACAAAAGCTGTTTCTCAGCAGTTAGCGAAGGAAGCGGCAAAACAGGCACTAAAAGAAACTGTCAAAAATGTTGCTCTTAATGCTGCAACAGCAGCGATGCCGACATTAGTTGCTATGACACACAAAGAAAAAGTTGCCGAGCCTCAGAAAAAACAGCGCAGACTTCTCTCTTATCAGGAAAGAAGAGCCCGTCAAGCTAAAATGGATAAGATTGAACGCACTACAAAAATTCTTACATCCAGAGGGCAGAAAAAAAGATAAAATAAAAAAGCTGTTCTTTGAAGAACAGCTTTTTTATTTAGTAGTCATTATTTACGTAATCATCTTCATCTTTTAGGGATGACAAATCGTCTTTGTAACTGGCATCAAAATCTTCAGGTAAAAGTTCCGAATCCGGCCAAATCGTGTCACTGTCAAAACGGCAGGCATGAAGATTATAAGAATTTGTAAAATCTGAGTTGCTTAAATCACTTTCTGAAAAAATACATCCTGCCAAATCGCAGTCAGTAAAGTTACAATATGTCATTTCTGCATAACTACAGTCCGCACCTGTCAAAAGGCTTTCTGTGAAGTCACTTTCAATAACCTTGGCTCTGGTAAAATCTACAGATGTTAAATCTGCATTTGTAAAATTTATAAAAGACAGTATGCAATCAGCAAATGAACTTGAGTTCAAATCAACATCTGAAAAATCTATTTCTGAAAGGTTAATACCGGAAAAATCGACTTCTGAAAGATCAACTTCTTCTTGCTCTCTTTTCCATTCATTGAATTTTTCGGGGTGTTTACGAAGAATTTCTACTAATTCCTCTTTTGTATAATCTATCATTCTATTCTCCTTTTATAATATATTATTTTGCGATATCCGTCTGCATTGCCAGTAATACTGCCTGGGTGCGGTTTGTTACTTTTAGTTTTTTAAAAATATTATTCAAATGACTTTTTACTGTCACTTCTCTAAGAACTAGTTTTTCGGCGATTTCTTTGTTACTGTCACCTTTTGCGGCAAGTGTTAAAACTTCTTTTTCGCGAGATGTCAGAACAGGTCTTTTGTCGGTATTATAAAGTAAGGTTAAATTTTTTTCAACAGGTTTTTGCCAATTTGCTCTCCTTAATACTGCTTCCATTCTCGCAAGCAGGTTTGGGAGGATAAAGGGCTTTACTATATAATCGTCTGCTCCTGTTTTTAGTCCTGATATAATCTTTTGTTCTTCGTTTACGGCAGTAAGCATGATGACCGGCAGATGTTCTGTGTTGCTGTTGTTACGAATTGATTTTAGGGTTTCCCAGCCGTTCATATTTGGCATCATAACGTCTAAAAGCACGAGGTCATAGTTGTTTTTGGCAAGCAATTTCAACGCTTGTACGCCGTCTGTGGCGGTTTCTACATGATAGCCATAGAAAGGCAGTGCATCTTTAAGGTATTTAGGATTGTCGTCAACTAACAGAATTTTCGCTATTTCTGACATTAAACAGTTCCTTTGTTATACGATTTTATACTTTAAAGCTTTTAGGGCAGCTTGTAAACGGTCATCTACTTCCAATTTTTGCAGAATATTGGCAACGTGAGCTTTGGTTGTATTAATGCTTATAACGAGAAGTTGTGCTATCTCCATATTGCTGTATCCTTCTGTCATAAGTTTTAATATTTGAGTTTCCCGTGAGGTTAAATCATAAGATTTACTATTGTTTTCTGTGTCTATAACAGGAGAATTTACAGTGGCTTTTAATACTATATGTGCGATACTCGGATCAAACCACGCTGCACCGTCAGCTACGGATTGTACCACTTGAATAAGTCTTTGTGGTGTAATTTCTTTTGAACAATATGCATTTGCGCCTGCCTTAAGACTGTTGAGTACTTCTTTTTCATCGTTGTGTGAAGTAAGTATAATTATTTTTACATCTTTATTTGATGAACGAATTTGTTTTGTTGCATCAATTCCATTCATTGCAGGAAGACCAAGATCCATTATAACGATATCAATTCTGTTATTGTTAAAAATTTCGATAGCCTGTTCTGCAGAATCAGCCTCAAAGAGGGTATCAACATAATCAACGCCTTCAAAAGTCGTTTTTAATCCAAATCTCGTAAGTTCATGGTCTTCTACTATTAAGATGTTCTGTTTCATATACTCAATTCCTCTTTGGCAGGTTTGAAATTAGGATTTATGGAGAGGCTTTTTTTGAAGTTATATATGGCGTCCTGCATAAGTCCCTGTGATTTACAAATCAGCCCTTGATAATAATAATATTTAAAATTATTTTCGTCAATATATTTTGCAATTGCGAGATATTTTTTTGCGGTAGCAAAATTTTGTACATCAATCATCATTTTCGATAATTCGAGCCAGCCTTCCGTAAAATTTGAATCCAGTGCCACAGCTTTTTTGAGATATTCAAGCTTTCTTGTTGCATCTGTCATTGCGACATTATAGTAAGCCTGAGGACAGTCAGAGCGTACTTTCAGAATTTTTGAATAAATATCTTTTGTTATATCGAGTTTGTCGAGTTTTCTTGCCGTTTCTGCAAGTCGAATTGCCGGTGCGATTGATTTTTTATCCCGATTATAAGCTTTGTCATAGTATCTGTATGCTGTCTTGTAATCTTTATCTTTTGAATACAAATCACCCATCACAATGAGAGCCATAACGTTATTTTGTTGAATATTAAGTGCTTTTTCTGAGTAGCTTTCGGCTTTTTCATATTCTTTCATTTCAAAGTAAACTCGTGCCATAAGTGCATAGGTCGCGGTATTATGTGCTTTTTTTGTATCAGATGCTGTTAGCAGAGTACGCATTGCTTTATTAAGTTCACCTTCATAATAATAATAATATCCGAGGTGATATTTCTTTTCATAGTCTTTTTTAGCGGCTTTGTAGAGGACATATTGTTCAAGCGAATAAATTTTAGTTATATAAAATTCATTCATAACCGGAGCTTGTTTCATTTCTTCTACAATTTTTAGTGCTGTTTTATTTTTGTTATCCTGAAGGGCAATTTCAGCTTTGAGTTTTTTATATTTCAAATTTTCAGGATTTTTATCAATTGCAGAATCAATGTATTTGTTAGCGTTAATAAGGTTATTTGCTTTTAATGACCCGAGAGCCACTATGTAATTTGCATAGTCGGATTTTTGCAAAATCTCAGTGTTTTTCATAAGTTCATTAGTGGCTTCCATACTTTGAGCGTTGTACATTATGTTTGAGTACATTTCTGCAAGATAAATTTCATCTTTTGGGTTTAATTTGGCTGACGGGTAGTAAAATCTTTGGATGTCATCATTTACGATGTAGGAAATGTTTTCGTCATTTACTTTTGACAGCGATAATTCAGCCAGAGAGAAAAATCCTAAATCTGCCATTTTGTTTGCAATCAGCATATATGCGTAATCATTTGGAACAATAGAATTAATCAAGACTCTAAAGTCTATATAAGATGCACGGACGTTGCATTGAATAAATCTTTCAAGAGCAATTGCGTAATGATTATGTACATCATTTTTTGTGAGGACAGCTTTTTGAGGCTTGTTAATCTGAATAATTTCTTCTGATTTTTGCGGGGCAGCATCAAGCGGATTTGCGGGTTTTATATCGTCAAAACCTGAGGCAAATGTGGCTGCTGCTGTTAATGCTAATACTGTAGATACACACAATCCTTTTTTAAACAAATTTATTCCTCTCCGTTATTAGTTTTACCTGAATAGTAACGATTAAACAATTCTACTATATTTTTTTGTTCCTGTGAAGCATTTTCGTCGTTTGTAAAGTTATATATATCACGCAAGTTATATTTGCTCAATATATCTGCATCTTCAGGTTTTAAGTCATTATGGTTTTCCGTAAGAAATACTCTGACGATTTTTTCTGTAGGAATTTGCAGGAATACATCCACTATATTTTTATCAAAATGAGTGCCTGAATCTTTGAGTAGAATATTTATAACATTGGCAATCGGCATTTTATCTCGATAGTGACGTCTTGACGTGATTGCGTCAAAGACATCAGATACTGCAAGAATTCTTCCTCCATAAGGGATTTCTTCTCCTTTGAGATGTCTGTAATATCCGCTGCCGTCATATTTTTCGTGATGCGAGCAGGCAATTTCCGATATTTGTTTGAAATCTTCGGACATACAGATTTTATCTAATATATTATGAGTAATTTGAACATGTTCTTGAATATGTTTATATTCTTCCGGTGTGAGTTTCCCTTCTTTTTGCAGAACAGAATCCCTTATGCCTATTTTTCCGATATCGTGTAAGGTTGCGGCTTTTTCTATTAATTCTTTTGTCTTTTCGTCTAATCCGAGGGCGTTTACAATAAGCATTGAATAGAGTTTCACTCTGTTTGAGTGACCTGCTGTAATCTTGTCACGGGCATCGATAGAGGCTGCAAGAGTGTTTATAAAGCTTTCAAACAGCAATTTTTGTTCTTTGTAGAGTTCCTTTTGCTGTTCAAATAATTGAGCATTTTCCAATGCTATACTTGCACTTCCGCCGATTGCAACAAGAAGATCCTCATCATTTTTTGTAAATATTCCGTGAGCTTTATTCAGAACCTGAAATGCGCCTATGATTTCCTGATTATTGTTTTTTATAGGCATACAAAGAATTGTTTTTGTTTTGTATCCTGTTTCTTTATCAACTTCCGGATTAAATCTGTCATCGTGGTAGGCGTCTTCAATGTTTACGGATTCGCCTGTTCTGACTACATATCCGGCAAGACCTTTGTCTACAGGAAATCTTATTTCTTTGCTATCCATACCTAAAGCTACTTTTGACCACAATTCGTTTTTATCTTTGTCAAGAAGAAAAACAGTACATCTGTCTGCCTGCATTGCAATTTTTGTTTCTTCCGCAATTACTTTCAAAAGTTCTGTAATGTCAGTCAGGGCATTAATTGAACGTCCTATTTTTACAAGAGAAACCAGAGGATCGCTTTGTATCGGTAAATTGAACTCCAGACCGCTTTGGAGCTGTTTAATTCTGGTTAATATGAAGCCTAGAAGGTTAAACTCATCTTTTTTAATTCCGTAATTTTTAGCGTTTTGAAAATGTAAAAGTGCGACATCAGTATTGTTTTCGCAGTAATTTATATTGCCCATTGAGATTTCATAGAAAATTTTTGATGTTATATCTCCGTCAAGTTCTGCCATATAACAGCTGTCTTGCAACAATCCGAGTGCAGATTTGTAGTTACTTTTGTCTTCAAGATAATCCAGCATTCCGATAAGGCTCAGACAGATTGACATATATTTTCCGGCTTTTTGTTTTTTGAATATTTCCTGAGCTTCCAGTATTTGTTGTTTAGCTGTAGCATAATCCTTATTTTCCAGCGCAATTAAACTTTTTTGAATAAGTTCGCAACCTTCTGTCATCACCTTTTTCATTTTCGCTATCCTTTTACAATCTTCTATTTTTATTATACAATATTTTATTATAGATTACAAATCAATAGAGAGAACGTATGAAAAAAATAACAATTTTAATTCCTGTTTATAACGAAGTCGGAACGCTTGAAGAAATTTTGAAAAAAGTTGAAAATGCGGATTTTTGCGGTTTGGAAAAAGAAATTATTTTGATTGATGACTATTCTACAGACGGAACGAGAGAAATATATGCGAGATTGCCTTATAAAGTTTTATACCACGATTTTAATCAGGGCAAAGGTGCTGCATTACGTACGGGATTTGAAAATGCAACAGGTGATATTATAGTCATACAGGATGCTGATTTGGAATATGATCCTGTGGATTATACACCTCTTGTAAGGCTTATTGTAGATGGAAAAGCTGATGTCTGTTACGGGTCAAGACTTTCAGGCGGTAAACCGTCACGTTCTTTTATGTTTACACATCTTTTGGGTAATAAATTTTTATCGCTTATGACAAATATTCTCTACGGGTCGACTTTAACTGATATGGAAACTTGTTATAAGGCTTTTAAGGCAGATTTTATTAAAGGGATTAAAATTAAATCAGACAGGTTTGATTTTGAGCCGGAAATTACTGCAAAAGTTTTGAAAAGGGGCGCAAGACTTTATGAACTTCCTGTTTCTTATTACGGACGGGAGTTTTCAGAGGGCAAAAAAATTACCTGGAAAGATGGTATTCACGCAATAATTGCTTTGATAAAGTACAGGTTTGTTGATTAGTTTACAATTCCACATTGCAAGTTTTATTGACACATACGTTAAGATATGTTAAGATGTCTGCATTAAAAATGGAGGGTTAATTATGGCTGATACACACCAAACTTTGAGATGTCCTGCTTGCGGTAAAGAGATGAAGAAGATTTTTATTCCGTCACAGGGTGTTAATATTGATATTTGTACTGACGGCTGCGGCGGAATTTTTTTCGATAACAGAGAATTTAAAATGTTTGATGAAAAACATGAAGATATTGAGGATATTATTAAAGCAGTTGAAAATAAAGAATTTACAAGTGTAGATGAATCATTACCGAGATATTGTCCGGCTTGCGGGGCTAAAATGGTCAAAAACTATGCCAGCGTAAGAAAGGAAGTTCAGATTGACGAATGTTACAGCTGCGGCGGAAAGTTTCTTGACCATGGAGAACTTACTAAAATCAGAAGCCAGTATGAAACGGAACTTGAACGTTCAAACGATTTTATGAAGTGTGTTTACAATGAAATAGGCGGAGAAATTAAAGCTGTCGAAGCTGCGTCTGAGAAAGCTCAAAGAAATAAATCCTTATTGAGAAAGTTGTTTGATAACTTAATTTTGGGTTAAGTAGTAAAGGCAGGTAGCTATAAGGTTTTTGCCTGAGGCAGAATGATTGCGGACAGACTGTAAATCTACTGCTCGTCAGTGACTTTGGCAGTGCATTGAGCAGTCCGAAGATTCGTGTGCTTAAGGTAACACCGGGTTGTAATTATATGGTATGATAATGAAATTCGACAATGTTGAAAATATCGCGTATTTAGGACCAAGTGCCTCTTTTTCAGAGATGGCAAAAGATTTGTTCTGCACAAGGTATAACATTTCGGCTTATCCTATTCCTATGCCGACTATACGGCAGGTTATCGAGTATGTTGAAAATAATCCGGAAACTCTCGGTGTTCTTCCAGTTGAGAATTCAATTGAGGGAACGGTGAGGGAAACCCTCGATACTCTTATGCATAGCAAAAACCAGAATATAAAGATTTTATCCCAGATAATTATGCCGATACGCCACTGCCTTTTAGCCAGAACTACAGAATTTTACAGTATAACAGGCGGGGTAATCTCCCATCCTCAGGCTCTTGCGCAGTGCCAGAACTTTATTCATAATGAACTTCCCCGTAATATAAGACATATTGAAACTTCTAGTACGGCAGAAGCCGCACGAAGTCTTGCTGATTATAATCTTACTTATGCAGCCATCGGCAGTGAAAAAACTGCAGAAGTTTATAATTTAAATATTTTAAGGGAAAATATAAATGATGATAAATCAAATAGAACGAGATTTATTCTTATAGGTGATTTTGAAACTGAAAAAACCGGCAGAGATAGAACCTCTATTGCCTTTGCTACAGAAAATAAACCAGGTGCTTTGATGGAAATTTTGAATATTTTTTATCAAAATAACATAAATCTTTCCTATATATCCTCCCGTCCGTCGAAGCAAGAATTTGGGGATTATATATTTATTGTTAATTTTGACGGGCATGTAAAATCAAAAAAAATACTGGATACTCTTTCTAAAGTTAGGGAAAAAACTACTTTTATGAAATTTTTAGGTTCATATGAAAAGAATGTTTCTTGACGGATTTTTACATCATAGGATATAATATCTTATACGCTTTATTTATTTCTGTTCCTAAATATGGGAAGGAAATATATGTCAAATTCTCTCATACCATATTCGTTTACTCCCGGAGCAAAGGCTAAGGCTCAGGAGGTAAATGCAAATTTTATTGCACTGGCAGAAAAAATTGAAGAAAATCGTGAATATACGACTGGTCAAATAGCAGAAACTGTTGAAAAAATTGAACAGTCCACCGCTGAAGCTGAAAATAAAAAGGCTGACAAAAATTTGGGCAATACTTCTTTGATTTCAAATTGTGTTTTAGAATGTCCGAATGGGATCGTAACGGCTTCTGAAAATATAATTACAGTCAAAAAAGGTTTAAAAGTTATGATTCCTGATGGCTTCAATGAAGACGGAACACTTAAAACTATTACTTATGAAGTGCCTGAAGATATGAAGGTTACTGCGGTTAATAATTCTTATGTGAACTGTATTTATGTAACACCGAACAGTTGTGGGTATGCTCAGTCTTATCTTGCATCTGAGGAAAAAATTTATGATAAACGTGGCATTGTATATGTTATGTCAGAAAACAAGTCTTATTTATATAATGCTGAAACTTCGGACTGGGAAGCTATACAGGCTGTTGTAGTAGCACTTTATACTATTGCGGATAATGTTATTACATTTACAGAAATTGAAAAACCGGTGCAGGTACTTTCTTATGCTGACAGAAAAGCTGTATTAAATTGGATGATGCCTTGTTACCAAAATGCGGTGTCAAAGGTATGGGGAAATGCATATATCGCACCATGCAATGGGTGGATTTATGCTTTTGCTACAGCACAGATAAATACATATCAGTCGCTTATCTTAAATGGCGTTTATTATACCTTTAACTGGGTTCGCAATGGGGATCAAGCATCTTCCTGTTGTATGCTGCCAGTAAAAAAGGGGGACTCTTATTGTACTTACAACGGTTATGTTAATACTGCTTATGTTTTCTTTATACCAATGCAAGGAGGTAAGTAATGTTTTATGTAATAAAAGATGAAAAATTGTATGAATTTGGAGATAATGTTAATTTCGCTTGGGAATATCCGCTAGAGGCACAAGAACTCACAGGTGTATCGCTTTCTGAATTTTATAAAAGTATGGATAGGTACAAAGTTAGAGAAGGTAAGCTGGTTGATATCTCTCAAACGGAAGAATATCTTGCAAAAGTGGCAGAAGAAGAAAAACTTGCTAAAAAAGAAGATATTCAAAATAAATTGGAGGAACTTGATTTAAAGTGTATCAGAGCAATGCGTGAGGGCGGTGTTGATAAAGACGGTATTCCTTTTTTGGAAAAATATCAATCTGAAATCATTGAGCTGCGTGAGGAGTACAATTCTTTATAATTAATAAAAAGGGTCTTAAAAGACCCTTTTTTATTTTAGATATTCCATCATACATCTTTGCAGGCTTTTTACAATGTTTTTTGCACAACGCTTTATCCCTTTGGGGTTGTGCATATCTTCAACAATTTCTGCAAATGGCTTATTCATTTCTTCAGAAAGTTTTTTATCTAACAAAAGAGCTTTATCTGCATAATCGCTTATTAAATATTTTCTGTCGTGGATGAAAGAGCTTTCCGGCATTTTGGAAACTTTATCTGAAAGTTTTCCTATAAAGCTGAAAACAGGAAGAAATTTGTCATGTTCGGGTATTAATTTTCCGTTTAACGCAAAAATATCGGTGTCAAATGTTTTACAGTGACCAATATTTACAAAATTTGAATAGTAGGGGTTTTGTAAGTCCGGAAACTTTTTTATAAGATTTTTATATTCGCTTAAATCATTTCCAAGTGCGTCATCTGTCAATTGAGTATTAAAATATCTAAATTTATTATATTTGCAATGATCATCCTTATCGACAACAAAACTTGCATTTCTTATTCCTGTAAAAGATATATTCATATTTCACCTCTTTTTAATTTTAAATCGAAAGCAAAAAAAATTTGCTATTTTGTAAAGAAATTTTGTTTCTGGTACAATTTTTTTACTAAAGGAGAGAAATTATGGTTGAAATAAGACAAGAATTTATAGAACAAGCAAAACATTTAACAAGAAACGCAGAAGTATTACCGGGCGGAATTGAGGAGCTGGCTGTAAAGTTGCAGTATTCTCACGATTCAAATACCCCATTAAGAGTAAAACTTGGCATGGATCCTACTCGTCCTGATTTGCATTTGGGACATACTGTTGTAATGAGAAAACTTAGAGAATTTCAAAATCTAGGACATAAAATAGTTTTAATCGTTGGCGGAGCAACTGCTATGGTTGGTGACCCGTCAGGTAAATCTGAAACCCGACCTGCATTGACTAAAGAACAAGTCGCGGAAAATGCTAAATCTTATTTTGAACAAATGTCAAAAGTGTTGGATGTTTCAAAGGCAGAAGTTACAAATAACGCTGATTGGCTTCATAAAATGAGTTTCGTAGATTTATTAAAACTCGCATCTCAGGTAACGGTTGCTCAAATGATGACAAGAGATGATTTTGCAAAAAGATATTCTGAAGGTAAACCGATTGCAATTCACGAATTTTTCTATCCTTTGATGCAGGCTTATGATTCGGTTGAGATTGATTCTGATATTGAATTGGGCGGAACAGATCAACGATTTAATACTTTATTAGGCAGAGATATTCAGGCTGCTTACGGCAAAAAATATCCGCAGCTTGTAATGCTGTTGCCATTGTTGGAAGGTACTGACGGCGTGGTCAAAATGTCTAAAACTTACCCTGAACACTGTATTTCTCTGACGGATTCAGAAGTAGATATGTTCGGTAAATTGATGAGTATTCCTGACAATATGATTTCAAGATATTTTAGCTTGTTGACAGACGCCACAAAAGATGAACTTGAAGCTATAGATAAACAAATTGCGGACGGTTCAGTAAATCCTAGAGATATTAAATTGAAACTTGCATATACAATTACCGCAGAATACCACGGTGAAGACGGAGCAAAAAAAGGACAGGATGCTTTTATCAATGTTGTTTCAAATAAAGGTATTCCTGATGATATCGAAGAAGTTGCAGGCATGAACGGCAAAAGTATTCTGGATGTTCTTGTTGAACTTCAATTTGTCCAGAGTAAAGGTGAAGCAAAACGTCTTATTCAAGGCGGCGGCGTAAAACTTAACGGTGAAAAAATTGCCGATACGGGTTATATACTTAACTTAACAGAAGATGTAGTATTGCAGGCAGGTAAGAGAAAGTTTGCTAAACTTTTGAAGTAGGCATATATGTTCAAGATATTAAAACGTGGAATAACAAAAGTCAAAGAAGATATCAAAGTTATTTATGACAAAGATCCGGCTGCGACGAATTTGCTTGAGGTTATTTTGTGCTATCCGGGGCTTCATGCGTTAATTGCTTATCGCTTTGCACATAGACTTTATAAGTGGCATATTCCGTTAATTCCGAGGATAATTTCATATCTTACACGAATTATAACCGGAATAGAAATTCATCCGGCTGCAAAAATAGGCAGAAGATTTTTTATAGACCACGGTGAGGGAGTTGTTATAGGTGCAACAACTATAATTGGAGATGATGTTCTGATTTACCAGCAGGTAACACTTGGCGGAACAGGCAAGGAGCAAGGGAAACGGCATCCAACCCTTGGACACGGTGTAATTGTCGGAGCAGGAGCGAAGGTTTTAGGTAATATTACACTTGGAGATTATGTGAGAGTCGGTGCTGGGTCGGTTGTAGTGGAAGATGTTCCTGAATATTCTACTGTTGTTGGTATTCCCGGACGTGTTGTTCATAGAAAAATTAAAGATAAAAATGGCGTTTTGATGCATAACAGAATTCCAGATCCTGTGAAGTGTGAGCTTAACCGCTTAAAGTATGAAGTTCAGGAACTAAAAGAAGAACTTGAAGATTTGAAAAAATAGTGAGGTTTATTTTATGAAAGCTGTTGTATTTAATGAAGAATTAAAATTGGTTAATGATTATGAAAAACCTGTGCCTAAGAAAGGTGAAGCTCTTGTTAGAGTGACTCTTGCAGGTATTTGTAATACTGATTACGAGATTACAAAAGGCTATATGGGTTACAAAGGTATTTTGGGTCACGAAGCTGTCGGGGTTGTTGAAGAAATTAACGATGATGATAAATCCTTGCTCGGAAAACGTGTCGTCTCTGAAATCAGTTATGGATGCAAAGATTCTGAATGTCCTTGGTGTGCTGAAAAAATGTACCGTCATTGTCCTAATCGCCATACTTTAGGTATTTGGCATAAGGATGGCGTGTTTGCCGAATATTTTACAATGCCGTTGGAAGTTCTTTTTGAAGTCCCGGAGAATGTGACTGATGAACAGGTCGTTTTCGTAGAACCGCTTGCTGCAGCTTGCGAAATTACAGAACAGCTTCATATTAAACCTTTCCAGAAAGTCGTTGTCCTCGGAGATGGCAAACTCGGTTTAATTACAGCTTTAACTCTGAATGCTCAAAATTTTGATGTTACTTTAGTCGGAAAACATCAAAATAAACTTGATATAGCAAAAGCGCAGGGTGTTAAAACTGCATTGCTTAATGATTTTGCAATAGAAAAGAAATATGATGTTGTTGTTGAAGCAACAGGGTCTGTATCCGGTTTTGAAACTTCTCTCGCATTGACGAAACCTCGCGGCGTTCTTGTATTGAAAAGTACTGTTGCTACAGGAAAAGAGTTAAACCTTGCTCCGATTGTAATTGATGAAATTACAGTTCTAGGTTCTCGATGCGGTCAATTCGGCGCGGCGTTAAGACTTCTTGAAAAACATAGAATTGATTTTTCTCCGCTTATTTCCGCAACATATTCAATTGACGACGCTATTAAAGCTTTTGAAAAAAATAAAGAAAAAGATGTTTTGAAAGTTTTATTAAAATTCTAATTTTAAAGCCACCTTTATTGGTGGCTTTTTATTTTAAATATTTGCGTAAAATGTTTGTTTAAACTATTATATTGGCATGGCTGTTGGAAGAAAAATTTCAAAAAAAATTAGCAGAATTTCCCTTTTGGATAAATATATCCTGAAACAGGTTATTGAAATGTTTCTTATGGGTGTCTGCGTATTTACGTCAATTATATTTGCGTCTGATACTTTTATTACGCTGATAAAACAAATTTCTTTATTCGGTATCCCGTTTAAAGTTGCTTTGATGATGATTGTTCTTAATCTTCCGCAAATTATTGTCATGACAATTCCTATGGGCGTTTTGCTTGCTACTGTAATGACTCTCAATGGTTTGAGCTTGAAATCAGAAATTACTGTTATGAGAGCATGCGGTATCGGTTTAAATCGAATTGCAAAACCTATTTTTATTTTTGCAATCGTAATGTCTGTATTCAGTTTTATTATTAATGAAACTGTAGTTCCGGTTATGATGAAGCAGTCAAAGGATTTGGCATTGTGGTCTTTGGGGCAGAAAAATATTCCTGATGGCAAAGAAAATTTTGTATTTAAAGAATTGAATGATGACGGGGTATTAAAGCGATTATTTTATGTAGGTTTTTGTGAGGACAAAGTTTTACACAATATTACAGTTTTAGATACATCTAAGGACGGTACAATTCAGGTTCTTCAGGCTAGAGAAGGTAAAACAACACCTGCCGGATGGGATTTCCAAAAAGGTGCTGTTTATACCGTTGGACAAGAAGGTAAAGTCTTGAATACTACTCTTTTTGAGTCTTCTAATATTAAGTTTGGACTTGATATGTCAAAAGAGATGAATAAAAATGTCGCTAAAGAAATGAATTTTACAAAATTATTGAAATATATTTCGACTAATCTTCACACATTAAAGAAAAAAGAACGTAATATTATTGTAATTGAGCTATACGACAAATTGGCTTTGCCTTTAACAACAATTGCGCTTGTATTAATAGGTGTTCCTCTTGCTATAACTCCGCCAAGAGTTCGTTATAACAGAGGTTTTCTATTCAGTATCCTTATAATTTTTGCATACTATCTTATAAGGGCGCTTTCAATTTCATTTGGTGAAACGGGTACGCTTCCGCCGTTTCTTGCAGCATGGATGCCGAATATAGTCCTTACGATAATAGGGGCTGTGCTTTATTATAAGAAAGTATATACGATAGATTAATCAAAAATACCTGTTGATGGTTGTACGCCTGGTAAACATACTCCAAATTGACAATTGGAATTGTAACCTGCGTTGTCAGTCGTAGGATTTTGTGCGGTTGGTTCGTCCGTGTTTATAAGCATATCGTAATAAGGCGTTACGTATTTCGGATTGAATGCATCTGTTTTTTGTAGGTTTTCTAAATGGTTAGGTGCATATTTTTCTTGTAATGATGGTTGGCTCAAGCTTGATACAGAGCAAGCTCCGCCTGTTATACTGCAAGCCGCAAAAACAGGCGCAGTAAATGTAATTAGTGTTAATATTGTAAAAATCTTTTTCATATTTTCAGCCTTTCGTTATTCTTTCCTTACATAGGATAAACGACAGGTGAGCTATTTACATTATCAAAAAGGCTAATCTTTTTTCTTTTGTTTTTTTAATTCTTTTTTTAAAACTTCGTCGAAAGATACAATTGGTTTCATCTGATAACCGCAGTCGTCCGAAAGTGCGCCGCCCATAGAAAAGAGTTCTTCCTGCGGGTAGCGTCGGCAAATGCCTGGACGATTTTTGTGTATTTTACATTTGTGCGTTACAGGGTCTAAGTTTGTGCATTCAAAAACCAATCCTGTTTCATCTTTGTCTATAACCTTTAAATATGTGTAAAATCTGTGCAGGTATTGAAGTTTTTTAAATTCTTCCTCGTCTTGAATTACGTGTTTGTAGTGCTTTACGTAAATTTTTGTGCAGCACTTGCCGCAGGCTTTGCATTTCCCTGTGCGGTAATATTTTTTGCCGAGAATTTTTGATAAAATAAATTTCTTAATTTTGAGTAAGATTTCTTTCATTTGTAACGATTTGTAAATAATGCTTTTTTAAACCCGCAAAATAAAATTTTCACGGGTATTAGTAATGGTACATAACACTACCGAATTATAAATACCATAACAATACTATAACATAACCAAAATAACCAACCTTGACCTCTTGATAATCAAAAATAAAGAGGTCTTTTTTTTTATTCAAAAAAATGTTATTATAATAAAAAAGGAGTTTTTATATGTTGCAGAATAATTATGGAAGATTAGCTATAGTATCAGTATTTGTAATAATTGCTATTATTTTGATAATGGCACCGGGTATGCTGTCAAATAAGCGCGGGGAAGATCAGCTTAACTTTACAAGTATGCCTAAGGAAAATGTATCACAGCAGCAAAGCATGCCAGAGGAAACGTCAAGTGCCAATACTCCATCAGCTGTTGAAAGTGTTCTTTCACCGGAAGATCAGATGCTTGATGCGTGGGGGATGAACAAACCTAAAAGTAAAGAGAAAAATGTTTTGACGGAAGAAGTCCAAAATGAAGAAACTCCAACCATTCAGCAACAGCCTGAAGTAGCTCAAGACGTGGAAGATACTAAAGAAACGGAAGTCGTTTCGGGTTCTGCATCAGGTGAAGCAGAGGTTGTTATTCCAAAAACATATAGCTATAAGTTTAAACCAATAAAAGTAAATGGAAAGTGTTTTGTGGCACCTGAACCTGTAGTGTTTATGCCTAAAGCTGAATGTGATGCGGCAAAACTCCGCTTTGGAATTAAGCGTTGCGCACAAAATGAAGATGATAAGGATATGTGGGCGGGTGCAGTAAGACAATGCGGCGGTGTTAATAAGATGCCGGATGTAGAGGATTTGGCTGCGATTGCAAGGCTTTTGTATTCCAAACCGTCTATAAATATTTCAGAAAGTACCAAAAATATTTATAGTGCAAGTAATAAGACATTTAATGACCGTATTGATTGTGGTTCTACTTCTTTTTCAGGTCTAGCATACGATAATTCAATAGCAAAAGAATACGGCTATCCTGAAAATGGCGGTTATTCAATATGGGGTAAATATGAGCTGGGGACATGGTACGGTCTAAGTTTCTTGTTTGAAGATACTAAAGTTAGACATGATATTTGTACTACCAGAAATTCTGAAAATTCCTACGCTGTTTGTCAGGTTGAGTGTCCGCAATAATTCGGAGTCGCCTTTGGCTTCTATCAAACGATACTCAATAGCTTGTTAGGTAGAAAGCAAGTAGTGCGAGGCTTACATTTCTTATATTGAAAAAATTTTTTGATAAATACATTATTTAGTGGAGTTACTTTACAAGCAGATAGTTTATTCTGACTATAGAGATATTGTATTGTACTTTTACAACCTTGGGGACGCGGGCATGCTTTTTGTGTTCTGTGTTACAAAATGTAACCAAAATTTAAGTTATGTTAATATGGCTGAAATCATGTAACCATCATGGTTTTAGACCAAATTAAATGGCATATTTTACACTTGATATAAAATAGTTGTCCGCTGAAAAGAATAAGAGTACAATTAGTATATGCTCGTTTAGAGATATTCTTGTAGAGGGTTAGATTATTTATGTTTGATACGGTAAAAAAGAATCTTTCGCAGATACAGGAAGAAATCGTACCTTATAAACCAAATATAATCGCAGTTACCAAATACTTCGGACAGGATGCAATTATTGCAGCTTATGAAGCAGGACTGAGAAATTTCGGCGAATCCCGTGCTGTTGAAGCTATTGAAAAACTTAATCAGCTTCCGGATAGTGTGAGAAATAATTCTACCTTTCACTTTATTGGTCATTTGCAGACCAATAAGGTCAGAAAAGTGGTTGAACACTTTGATTATATTCATTCAATCGATAGTGTAAAACTCGCTAAAGCAGTGGCTAATGCAGCTTTAGAAATAGGGAAAGTCCAAAATGTTTTGTTACAGCTCAATAATGCAGAAGAAGTTCAGAAATTTGGCTTTTCAAAAGAAGAATTAATGGATTCTTTTGAAGAAATATTCAAGATGGATGGGCTGAACCTAACCGGTTTAATGAATATGGCACCTCTTGGGGCTTCTGACGGAGAACTCGAACGTCTTTTTCTTGATGTTGCTGCAACAAGAGATTTGTTAGAGAAAAGGTTTAACTGCAAGCTTCCTGAAATTTCGATGGGAATGAGTCAGGATTATGTTATTGCAGCACGGTGCGGTGCTACAATGCTCAGAATAGGTAGAAAATTATTCATTTAAAGTAAGATAAATTTAATAACGGAGGAAAAACGGTGGCAGTAGTTACAGACAAAATTAAATCAGTAGTTGACTTTTTAGTAAAAGGATTTGAACCTAGAGAATCTTTTGAAGACTTGGCGGATGAAATGAATGAAGAAGCTTATGAAGTTCAGGATAATTTGGCAATTGATCCTGCAT
>USHE01000002.1 GCA_900554385.1 uncultured bacterium
AGAAAATGAAAGCATAGCCTAATTCTTCAATATAAGGCTTTCCGTTAGCTAACCACTTTATAAAATAACCTTGTTGAGTTTTACTTATCTGATTATAATTTGGCCAGTAATTTAGTCCTTCTGAAGGAGTCTCTCCAAAATTTGGAGTTGATTTTGTATATATAGCAAATGGCATATCTGATTTAGAAGTACTGGTATAAAATAAAGAATTTGTAATTGTATAGCCAAATAATTCAACAGTATCTTTTTTTGAATAAAATTTAAGTTTTTGGGTAGAACTCCTGCTAGAATAATGTTGGTTATATGTTGGGTTAGAATATGCATTAGTTTGATATTCAGTATTGCTATTTTGAGTATTTTTATTATTATTTGAAATTGTAACAATGAAAATTATTAAAACAATAAAAAATAAAAAACTCATTTAACACACTCCTATTATTTATAATTATACTACAAGCATATTGTATCAATTTGCACAAAAAATAAAAATTAGATTTTACTATTACAAATTAGCATTTAAGGTGTTTCTTTACTGCGTATTTTGCATAGAATTTTGTTTAGCGAATTTTTAAAGCTTAATTTTTGCAAATTTACATTAAAATTTCTCCTAAATTCTCTTTTTGAAATTTTAAAGGTGCAGATTGAAATTATTTAATTTCCAAATTTTTATAGTTGAAAAGATGCCAAAATTTGCCTGAATTTGGCGGAGTTTAGCATTTTTTATAACCCGAAAGATTTTAAAATTTCATCAGTTGTAAAGACCTGTTTTTTGTTGATTAAGTGGAGTCAAGAAAAAACTTTCAACTTCTTCTATAACTTCATCCTGTTCAAAAAGTTCTAACATATTTGAATTTATATATTCGTCTTTTAATGTTTTTATCGGTTTCATACTATCAGCCTCAGCTTGCTTTACTTTTATTTTTAATATAATATGTGTCAATTTTGGTTATATATTTCAAAGTTCTATAAAATATGCATTATCTTGATTTTCTTGTCTGATAAACAAATATTTGCCGCCTATATAAACTTTTGCTTTGGAATTTCTCTTATCTATAATATGTTTATCACAACTTGCTTTAAAAGTTACTATTACGCTGCCGTCATCTTGCAAATTTATTTTTTGAGTCGGATGAAAATTATAATTCATAACATCTTCCGCTGCTTCCGGTATAAATTTTAATTTAACATCATAGATTTCACCAAAATATACTCCGAAAGATTTTTGAGAATATTCTTGCAAATTAAAATCTTTTGAATCAAAAGTTTCATTTGTAAGTTTGACATTTTTTAATTTATGCAAAACATAATTATATTCACTTTCACCTTTTTGAGGTTCTCTTGCTATAAGATGAACTTTTTCCTCGTAAATTAATCCCAAAGGTTCTAAAATTCTGATTTTATCATGGTATTCAGCTCGCAATTTGTTTTTTTCTTTTATTGCTTCGCTTACGAATTTGATTAATTGTCCAACGTTTTAGATTAAAAATATATACTCCTAAATTTTCAAATTCAGAAAATGAATTATCTAATAGAGAATTTATACAACTTATACTAGGGCATATTGTTTTAAGGATATAGTATTGTAGATATTCATACTCAAGCTTGCTTAATCCGTATACATCAGAAACAAGCATTATCATATTTTTTATTTTTGAATTATTACATTTTAATTTTTCAGATTTTTTAATTAAAACTTCTTTTAATTTTTGTTTAAATTTTTCTTCATCATCTAATTTCCAAGAAGGATTATCAATAAATGTAGAAAGCTCTTTGTTATTAATCTTTAGTATTTTATCTAAACACCAATAAAATTTACAAAAATCTGCTCCAATTTCAACGGTTTTAATAAGTGCGGTTATATAGCAACACAGCATAAATTTTTCATACGAAGTTGTGGTTGCAAGTCCATCTATAAAATTATCTTGAATTAGAGCCTTTCTACCTCTTTTACTGTATTTATCCATATTTAATCCTTTCATATATTTATTGTATGGATAAAATATGACATTTTCGGACAGAGCTATAATCCTTTTACAAAATTATTATCAAAAATCAAAATCTCAAATTATATAAAATAAATTTCAAATTATATTTCACTGTAAATTCACTGTTTATATCTTTAGGGAATTTTACTTAAAAAACTGAAAAATGCTCTTTATATAGACTAAATATTTTTTAATTTCACTGCTAAATATCAAAAATACACTGCAATTTGAATATTAACAGGGAAATGTTCAGAGCCTTTTGCTCTGAGGACTAAGCTCTCCGTTTTTAAGTCCACAAACTGAGAATCAGTGCAGATACAAATTTGAAAAACCGCCCACAGTGGGCGGTTTTTGGCATGTGAATTTGAAAATAGAATTTTTATGCCTAAATTTCTGCTGATTCTTATCAAAATTTCTTAAAAATTCTCTTTTTGAAATTTTGATAGTGCAGATATTAATAAAATCATAAAAATAAGTAATCAATTCGGTCCCATTGAGATTAATACCATAAAAAGAAAAAAGATAATCACAAAAAATAACATAATTATTTTTCTTATTTTGCCTTGGGTCCAAATCGCCCAATTTATATAATATATTAATAAAATAAAAAAAAGAATTATCATTAGTAAGGTTATTTCAAATTTTGTTTGAAATGCTAATAAAGTAATTGCACCTGCTGCAAATAAAAAGAAACCACTTAATAAAATCGATAGTATAATTTTTATCGCTAATTTTATTATTTCAAAAATTTTTTTCATTAGTAAAATTTTATAATAGTTAGTAATTTATTTCAAGATCCTATGGCCAAATTTCTTTCAAAATAGTACCGCAATCATCATTTGGATAATTTTTACCTATTTCAAAACCTGTTTTATTTGCATTCATGTCAGCTTGGTACTCTTTAACTGCTTCTGACCAACTTTTTTGTTCAATAATCAAAGATTCAACAAATTGCAAACTTTCTCTAAATTGACCAGCTCCAATTGCAATTGTATTAAGAATTTCATTTTCCCGCTGCGCAACTTCACAAAAAGCTTTCGAATGGTAGAATTTGTCAGAATTTACAAATATATTTTCTCTTGATTCAATAAAATTACTTGTTAAATCACCTAAAATATTGTCAGAATTTGAAAGTTGTTTTAAAATAGAATGTCCCCAATTTTCAAGATATAAACTTAAATCATACCCTAATTGTTCCATTATATAAGAACTTCTAATGTTCAATAAATTTATAACAATCACACGGTTCTTCTTGCTCATGAGAGTTTGCTTCAATATTATTATTTTCTATAATTTCAATAGTACACTTACAATTCGGATGAGGACGCTCGGGTACTTCATCATAAAAATCAAAGACTTTACCATCCAATGACTTGCACACTTCACAAGTATGCTCACCGTTTTCTGAATGCCAAACGTATTTATTATAGCTTATTCCGCCTTTTAATACTGTATTTTCTATATCTGCCATTTCAGAATCAGATGCCAGATTATTCTCATTTAAGGCATTATAGTGATACAAAGATTTACCGATATTTTGCAAGTTTGTATATTGTTTCATAATTTCATTTTTATCTTTATTGTTAAATACCGGATTAGAATGATTTTTTAATAAATTTTCCTGACTTTTTGATAAATCATTTAAAATTGTTTCTACATTTTTACCTTTTTGCAAAGCTTGCAAAATTTTGTTTTTTAAATTTGCCATTTATATTTTTCCTTTCTGATTTGTAAAAAAGAGTAAGGCAGAAATTTTATCCTTTAAAATTATCTTACCTTACTCTTTTTTGTAATATTTAATTGTATATTATAATTATAACATTTGGTTCAAAAAACCGTCAATATTAAGTTCAAATCTTATTTCATGAAATTTCACAAAATTTTTGTAAAATTCTTCTTATTATAATTGTGTCCTAATGATACAAAAGGTGTAATAGAATAGAATTATTCCCAACACCATAAGCACCAAGCCTAACTGGTATAATAATCTCTACTATTTCATCTTTAGATTTTATATCTATATATTAGGGAATCAGAGTAAAAAAGCTCAATATATCTGTCATATACGTTCAATATTTTTCAAATTTCACTGTAAATTTCTAAAAATACACTGTAAAATTAACATTAACAGGAAAAATATTCAGAGCCTTTTGCTCTCTGGACTAAGATATCCGTTTTTTAGTATAAAGATTAGGAATTAGTGAAGATATAATTTTGAAAAACCGTCCTGTATGGGCGATTTTTAGCATGTTATTTTTTTAGAGAATTTTTAAGGTTGAATTTTGGAGTAGTGCTTATTTGTCATATTTATGGTAACTTTAATACAAAAAGGAGGGTTATATGGAAAAGGTTTTATATTTTGATGTTGAATATGCAAATGCAAAAAATAAGTCCATCTGTCAGTTGGGATTGTTAAGTGAATATTATCCCTCTGGCGAACCGGTTTTTCCTGAGAAAAATATTTTTATAAACCCGGAGGATGGTTTTCAGGACTGGTGTATAAAAGTTCATGGTATTACCGCAAAACAAGTTGAAAATGAGCCTAATTTTCCTACAGTCTGGAAAGATATTGAAGCATATTTTACAGATGCAGTTATTGTAGGTTATAATGTTTTTGTTTCTGATTTAACCGCGTTATCTAAATCTTGTGCTAGATATAATATTAAATTACCTGACTTGTATTACATTGATACAATGAGAATTGCAACAGACCATATACCTTATTATGAAGTGAAAGATTTTACTCTTGAGAGTCTGTGTAAATATTTCGACATTGATATGGATTGTTCTCACGATGCTTTTGATGATGCTTGTGCAACTGCGGATTTATTTAAGTGTCTGATTGAAAATTTTGATGTTGATATAGATAAATATGTCCGAAAATTTTCGCCGGTTGAAACAAAAGAATTTGTAAACTATTTTGCAGATTCTGTATTGAAGACTTCTATTTGTGAATTTTACGGCGTTATTCAGGGAATAACACTCGATTACAAAATTAAACCAGAAGAAGAAGCTTTTATAAAACAGTGGAAAATTGATAATTCTAAGTTTGAAACAAAAGATGAACTGGCTCCTATATTTCAAACTCTCAATAAAGTTCTTGAAGATAATGTAGTTACAATCAATGAGGCTAATGAATTGAAATATGTTATACGCGAATACTATGAAACAATTATGGGGTCGCCTATTACAAATTCTTTACAGGAACTTAGAGGAATATTAAAAGGAATTATTTTAGATAATACTATTTCCACGGAAGAAGGCGAAAATCTTATGAAGTGGTTATATAATAATATTCATTTAAGTGAATATTATCCGTATAATCATATTTCATCATTGTTTGAAGCTGTTTTAGAGGATGGAATAATTACTGAAGAAGAATCTGATTCATTAATCCAAATAATTAATTCAATACTATCTCCTGTAGAATCATTACAAGAACAAATTTCCTGTGTTCAGAATAAACACGTATGTTTGAGCGGGAACTTTTCGCATGGACAGAAATGTGATGTTGAAAAAATAATTATAGAAAAAGGCGGAATTATTGATTCGGGATTAAAAAAATCAACTGATATTTTGATAATAGGAGATTATGAAAGCCAGGCTTATGCTCATGGAAACTATGGAACAAAAGTGCGGAAGGCAATGGAATACAACAACAAGGGAGCTAATATTTGTATTTTAAAAGAAGCTGATTTCTTTGCTCAAGCTTAAGTTTTTATTTCGTTTGAAAATAGTAATATTGCACAGTTAAGGCGGTGCGGCGGTATGCAATATTGGATTACAAGTTTTGTAGAAGATTGAATTTCGATGAGTCTATTAGAATATTTTCCCTATTTAGTTTTGCGAGCGGAATGTCTTTGTTTTTTCCGTGGTAATCACTACCGCCAGTGATATATAAATTATTTTTCTCTGCGCAATTAATTAGAAAGGCTGTTTCTTCTGATGTGTATCTGGAATAATAGCATTCAAGTCCTTTAATGCCGCAAGCAATCATAGTGTTTAGTTTTAGTAAAAATTCTTCGGGTGATAAATGTCTTTCTCCTTCCCCGCCGAGAGGATGCGCCCATACAGGAACTCCACCCGCTTTGTTTATTGTTTTAATTGCTGTTTCCCCGTCAAATCGGGAATTCCCTGTTGAGCATCCGTCAAGATATTTTTTCATTGCCTCAATGATAATAACTGCAAGTTTTCTATTTACAAGTACATTTGCAATATGCATTTTTACATCGCTTCTTCTGCTATAAAGCCAATCAAGTTCTTCTTGCGTAAGTTCTATACCGTATTTTTCTTTTAAATATTCTATTCGGGTTTCCAGTTTTTGTTTGCGTAAAACTTTACCTTGTTCTATTAGTGTTAGTAAGTCTTTATTGTGCGGGTTGTAATTATAACCGAGAATATGACACTTACAATCTTTTGCTTTGCAGGTAAGTTCTATCCCTCTGATAAATTTTATATTCGATGGTATCAGATTTTCTATTTCAAGACAGCCGTCAATCGTGTCGTGGTCTGTCAGCGCAAATATCTTAACCCCTTGAGTTTTGATTTTTTCTATTAAATCGTTCAGAGTGTCGCTTCCGTCGGAGTAATTACTATGTATGTGTAAATCAAATTTTGCCATATCAATATTATAACTCAAAGGAAATTTCTTTTTTCCAGGTATGTAAAAAATAGAATGCAAGAATGAGGTATGTCAGCCACATTATAACGGTTGCAAGACAATTCGAACCGTTTAAATACGCTTCAATCCACATGATAACGGAGAGTCCGTTGACGATAATCCACACATACCATTGCTCAATACAGCGTTTGATTGTTAGAATAAGTCCGCAGATTGAAAATATTGTGGTAGTCGCATCAATTACAGGGGTTGCATCTCCAATTTGGTGGAGTATTATAGACGTAATTGCAGATCCGATTAGTGTTGATGTGAAAAATATTAAGGATTCTTTTTTAGTCATTTTTGTTTTGGTAATTTCTTGAGAATCTTTTTTTAGATGTTTTCTCCATTTGAAAATTCCAATAATCTGCATAGGAAAATAAAAAAGCATATATAAGAACAGATTTCCGTAGAGCGAATTTTTGTATGCAATGTAGGCATAACACATTGTTCCGGTTAACCCTATTATGTAGCAGGAAATTTTTCCTTTCCCTGCAAGGATTGTGTAACTTATGCCGCAAATAGCTGAAATGAGAGCAATTTTGTTATCGCCGGTAATAAATGACAGGCAGATTATCAGAAAAATTTCAAGAGGAAAAAGTATCCTTTCATATTTTCCAAAACCAGTAAATTCTTTTTTTATAAAATTTATTATATTCATTAAATTTATTTTACTTTTTCCTATGTGTGTTGTCTACTAGTAATAGGTAAAATTTATGCAAGTACAAAAAGTAAGCCGAATATTGAATAACAAAACTTTGTTAAAGGGATTGGAGAAAATATCCGAACACGGAGCGAGTTTCGCTGCCGGAACTTCTCTTGTAATGTCTTTAGGAGTGCGTCCGCTTGTTATTTTTTCCACTCCGGGTGTGGAAAAAGAAAATTAGCTATATGCCGCGACAAATTCAATTTGCTCAGGATTGATAAAATTTGCCATGGTAGAGGCTGTTGCTCTGCCTGTAGAAAATGTAGTTAAAAATTTTGATGTTAATTATTCTAAATATTTAAAGCCTGAAACTGTTCAAGTTTTGAAAGGAAATTCTTCAAGTTTGATTAAATCAAAAAGCTACAAACTGACCGCCCAGATGATTAAACTCGGAACAGGTTTAATTACTGCAATTCCAAAATCTATTTTGACGATTGCATTGATACCTGTAGTTATGGATAAATTATTTAAATCCAAAGGAAAATTCCAAGATTATGCCATTGAACAAGGCACAAGTAAACACAAGGCAATTCAAACTAAAAATATTCCTTTTGGGGGCAGGGCAAATGACATTTTAGCCAAGGGTATTAGTAAAATTTTTGATAATAAATCAGTGCAAAATTTTGCAATAAAACATGCTGATGAAGAAAAAAATATTGCCAAACATATTTCAGCAGGAACAGATATTCTTTTAACTGCATCAGGGGCGTATCAAACTTATAGAAGTCCTAAAATTAAAGAAAATAGAAAAAAAGCTTTGATTTATTACAATACAATTTCTACGGCAGCTACGCTTTTGTTTGGCTATGGTATAGATAGTATTGCCAAAAGAAAATCAGGTAAATTTATAAAGGCTTTTTCTGAAGCTAACAGGCATGATCCTAAACTTCATAAGTATATAGAGGGTATCAATATTTTAAGACCTGCCCTGATTTTTGCGGGAATTTACTACGGGCTATTGCCTGTATTTTCTACATATATTGCAGAAAAAGTGGACAAATATATTTCAAAAACAACTTAAAAACTAAAGAGGCTGAACATCTTCCGACTGTTTCTTAATCTGTTGTTTAGGTTTTCTAAGTTTTACAATAGCATCATAATCAGGAGTCAATACTATATCGAAATGGAAACGTCCTGCCTGTTGATGTGCTTCGTGTGAATTTCTAATCATCGGGAAACCCCAATAAAGTCTTGCTGTCAAATCTTTTGGCAGAGAAATTCGCAACCCCATACCGATACTTAAAAGAACATCATTTGCATCATATCCCGGTGCGCCCGGTCCGTCCCCTTTAAATGGAAAGACCATTGCATGGTCAACAAAAGCAACACCTTTTACATATTTGCCCAAAAATGGAACTTCTTTCTTTTTGTCTTTTGTTTTTACAGAAGACGGTGCAATAGGGAACAATAATTCACCGCTTAACAAATAACCGCTTCTGCCGATTAACAAACCTTCAGAATAACCCCTGACTGAAGATAGACCGCCTGCCTGAAATTGGTCGATGTATGGAACAACATCTTTTGGAATAGCTTGGTAATTTCCTCTGAATTGACCGACAATTCCGTGTCCAAAATCATGAAGTCTGACCAAGCCACCCTCAAGTTTTACATAATTTGAATTATCTCTGAATATTGGCATTGCGTAAGATACATACTGATTTGCGTACCAGATACCGCGTTTGGTGTCGTAGCGGAGGTTTAACCCTGTTCTTGCACTTGTAATTTTATCTGTGTATAAATCATACCCGTCAAAAGAAGTTGTTGCTTGTTTGTAGTCAACAGAGCTGAAACTTGACAATTCCATGTGCGGTTTTCTGATGAGAGGCTGGTTAAAGTACAGCGAATATACGTAAGAACGGCTTCTGATATTAAACATTTCATAAGGCCCTTTTGCTATATGCGCATAGCTTGAGGAGAATGAAAATCCTACTCTGCCGTCTTTTTTATTAACAGGGATGTTATAGTCCGCAAATGGTGTGGTTGAGTGCGCACTTACGTAAGCTCCCAATGTTAATTTATCACGGTAGCCCAAAAGACTGTCGTGGGTTAATGCTACACCGCCACGGAATTTTCCTATAGTAGAACGCCCTGCGTTATCAAATATAAAACTTGTATGGAATGGAAGTTTTTCTCGTGCATTTAACTCTATGTCTGTTGTACCCAGACGTTTTTCTCCGGGTTTAAGATTTGCACTTAAATCAATTCCGTCGGTATATTTATTAAAATTTAATACATTCTGTTCAAGTTCAATAATATCAAATAACTTATCAGGTTTGGCAGAAATACGTTTTTTTATGTAGGATTCTTTTGTCCAGCGGTTTCCCGTAACTGTTACATCCCCGACTTTCCCTTCCAGAAGGTCGATATATATTGTGCCATCTTCAATCGTTTGTTCAGGAACAAATGCTCTTGCTGTGACAAAGCCTTTTTCCATAAAGAGGTTATTTATCTTTGCAACAATTTCTTTAACCTGTTCAAAAGTTAAATTCTCGCCAAGATATGGGGTGATAATATTTTCAAGTTCTTCTTGTGTAAGAATTTCGCTCGGAGCAACCCGTATTTTATCAACGTAGACCCCTTTGGTTGCGTATTCCTCGGCTCTCGCCTTTATGACTTTTTTTTTGCTTTTTTTTTCAATATGTTCAGAGTCTTTTTGTTGTTGAAGTTCTTCTTTTTGACGTTTTTTTAAGTCTTTCCAGTCCTGTTCCTGCTCTTTAAGTCTATCCAGCTCTTTTATTCTGTCCATATCGTGAACATGTAAATTCCCTGCACTACCGGCAGCATCCATAATTCCGGTTGGAATTTCGCCTGCTGCGTGTGCTGAAATACTAATACAAGAAAAGCATATTGCTGTTAATAAAATCTTTTTCAAATCCATAATAATTAAATCACCTTTCCCCTACCTTACTACAATATGTCAAAATTATGCACAATTTGTAACATTATATTAAAAACCTGAAATATAACTTTAATAAATATAGAAAATATTTCCTATTTATTACCATCATGAAGGTACATGCGTATAGTGTGATGGATTATAAGAATAATAATTAGAAAAGGATATGAAAATGTTTCGTTTGTGTAGAACTATTGTTATCAAAGCTTTTGCGTTATTTTTATGTTTGAGTTTTATATTTCAGCAGTCGATGCTGGTGCCAGTTCTTGCGAGTGAAATTACTCCGGACGCTTCAGCCGGTATCGGGGCTGATATTACAAATAACGGTAATAACTGGGATATTAGACCGGGATTTACTCACGGGTCTACGGATTTTGGACATTTTGACCAATTCAATCTTTCTCAGGGAGATATCGCTAATCTTATAAATTCTATTGGTATAAATAAATTCGTCGCACTTGTAAATAATCAGGTTAATATAAACGGGCTTTTAAATATCCTTAACAACAACGGTGTATTTAGCAACGGGCATGCTGTGTTTGTATCTCCAAACGGAATAGTTATAGGTGCTTCGGGTGTTTTAAATGTAGGTGCGTTATCCTTGATAACTCCATCGCAAGGGGTGTATAATAATTTTGTCGGCGGTTTGAAAGCTAATCCAGTTGAAGATTTAACGGCATTGAAAACTGATTCTCAGGGAAATATTACTATAAATGGTAAAGTCTTTGCTCGTGAAGGTGTTGAAATTTATGGTAATGATATTTCTGTTGCTGGTACTGGAGCAAATTCTGCGGGTATACTTGCTGGATTAGGGGATAAGCTTAATAATCAAGTATTGACTGCAGAAAATTCAGAACAGATATTTAACGGGCTTGTTTCAAATGCCATTAAAAATCCTACAGGTTTCGGACTTGAAAACGGAAAAGTAGTTATAAAAGCACAGAGTGTAAACACTCACTCTACAGGAAATGAAATATCTTCCGCATCGGTTAATATTAAAGATGCCTCACTTATCGGAGAAAGTATTGAGATTTCTGCAAATGCTTCAGATAAGCTGGAAACAAAAGCTGGTGATGCATTAAATATCGTTAATTCAGGTGCAAACGCGCAATCTATTATTAATATCGAAAATGCTAATCTTGCGGCTTCAGGAGATATAAATCTGGCAACAAATGCCTCTAATCAAATAGCTATTTCTTATGATGCTAAGGACTCTAACGTACTTGAGCTTGCTCTTAAGAATTCTACAAAATCAACTATTAGTATAAAGAATTCGGAAATAAATGCCGGTAAAGATGTTTCTATTAAAGCTGTCAGTGAAAATCTCATATTAGCTGGTTCAGATGTATCGGGGGCAGGAATAATATTAAATCAAGGCGGAAAATTTAATAATTCAATAAATTCTAGTGCGGATGTTATATTTGATGGCGTAAATATTGATGCAGAAAATGTTAATGTTTTGGCAACTGCGAAGCTTGGTACTGCAGGGGATAAAGAAATAGCATATAAGGCAGGAGTAGCAGATATCACAAACGATATTACTCAAAGTTCCAATATTGATTTTAATAATTCTACCGTTAAGGCTAAAAAGAGCATGAATGTGAAAGCTAGAACAGAAACTTTTTTAAAGCAAAAAATTTCTGCAGATACTATTGCCAAATCTAATTTGAATGTAATTAACAATAATAACATTACAATTGGCAAAGGATCAACATTGGAAGCAAATGATTTGAATTTTGCTCTGGATTCAAAAAATACTTTGCACTCTGAATCTGTTACAAATGCTAATTCTAAGGAATCTTTAAATCCGGAAGCTCAGGCTAATTTGAAATTGACTATAAATAATGCCATAAATAATAGTGGTAATCTTAAAGGTAAAGATAATGTTCAAATTAATTTTATGAAAGATAATTCTGTCAATAAATTAACTCAACTAGCAGAACTTATTATTGATTCAGCTGCCGTAACAGGGGATGTTGACGGTTATCTTCATTATAATGTGAATAATAATCTGAACGTTAGCGAAGGAGCAAGTATTTCTTCAATAAGAGATGTTTATATACGATACAGTGAAGGTGACTATAGTTTAAATTCTAGAATTCATTCTAAAATGACAGACTACCTGCTTTTTGATATTCCTGTTACTACGGAAAGAGATTACTCAAATGTATTGAAAGGCGGCACAAGCAAACTTACTTTGAATGGTGAAATTAAGGCTGGAAGTGACGCAAAGTATAATTTTGAAATTGATAAAAATGGAAATGTTGTAGAAAATAGCGGTTTTGATGGGAAATACGATAAAGTTGAAGGTGATAACGTTGTCACAAAGGAAGAACAAGAAAAAGACAATGAAAATCTAATTTCAAAAATTAAGGATGAAATGGAAAAACTTAATAATGAAATTGCGGAAATGAAAAAGGATCAGGAAGCAAATTCTAAGGAAGTAGCTGAATATGAGCAAAAACTTGCCGAGTATAAAAACCTTCTTGATAGCTTAAAAGCAAATAAAGATAATACAATTTCAATGGGTGATATTGAAACACAGATTAAAGACAAAGTGAATGCAACGATAGAGAATGCAGACTCTTTTTGGGATGATTACACTAAATATGCAAACGAACATAAAGGTGAAAGCGGGGACTTGTTTAACAGCTATGTGGATTCTTTAGATATTGCAAATAAAGCAGAGGTAAAAGCTGCATATCATTCAGTTGCAGATAATATTACAACCGACACAGAATCAGGATTGGCAATATTTAAACAGGGTGATTCGGTAAGTGTTATTGCGGATAAAGGTTCTCTTGAAAAATCTATTAATACGTTAGAGAAGGTTGTCAATAATTACACTCAACAGCTTGCAAATCTTCAAATTAAAAAAGATGGATTAGTATCTTCCGTTGAATCTAATAACGATAGTTTGGCAGCATTGAGTGAACAGCTTAAGCACTTAGAAGCTTTAATCGGTACGTTTAAAGACACAAATGTTGGCAAACCATATTTCAAGTTTGATAATATAGATATTCCAAATTCAAAAATTACAATCAGCGGAATTGATATGAAAATGGAAAATGGAAAACTTGTGCCAAATATCGAAGGAAACGGAAATTTCCATATATTTGAACCATCTGTTAACGTTACGAATTATTCTGATTACGATTTAGTATTTGGAAGTATAAATCACAGTATATCCGGAAATTCAGGACTTATTATAAATGATGTAAATTATAGCGGTCTGGCAAATAAAAATTCAGCTCTGGCAGATAATGTGTTGGTTTTTGCCGGAGATAAGACCGGAGAATTTAATTCTGGGATTACTATCAAAAATCTTTATGATAACAATAATCCTGTCGCAGGTGGGGCTATTGTTTCGAATATTATCATTAACGGTGTAATAAACCTTAATAATGGTTATTTGTCAATATTCAACGATAGTGGTGATATTATATTGAATAATCTTGTGAATACGGCGTCAAAAGATATCGTTGCAACTCAGGGCAATTCTGTGTATGACGGTGGAGGTAGTTTTGATCTTAAAGAAAATGATAGATTTATTGCCGGAAAAGACGTAACAATTAACGCTTCTAAAATAAAAGTTGACGGTCTTGTTCAGGCTGGTTACGGCGATAGAAATATTATAATAACAGAAGATATGATTAAGCCGGAAAATCTTGTTGTTGATCCTAATACCGGTGAAAAGAACATGGTAAATTCTGCGTATATCGATAATTCGAACGGAAACATCAAGGTTCTTTATGTTGATGGAAAACTTCTTGTATTTAATACACAACAAGAAGGCGGAAACGTAAACTTTACAGGTTCAGTATCCGGAGAAGGAACTGTTAAATATACAAACGGCTTTGCAAATATAAACATTCAGAATAATACGGATAAAGAGCTTGTTGTTAATAATCTTGCTAATGACCGTCTGAACGGGCAGTTTACAAATAGAGGCACTCTGGCTTCTGATAAAATTATCAATCAGGGACACAATGAGGCTATTACTAATATTGAGTCAAACGGAAAAATCAGTATTGCAGGGTTCTTAAAACATGGTCATAATAAATTAAATACTGACGGTATAGGACTGCTTACAATAAAATCAGAAAACGGTATTGTTGTTAATGAAAAACTCGGATCTCAAGGCGAATTGCTTGCAACTATTGATTCCGTTGGAAATGCAAAATTTGAAAACGAAATCAATTCAGGTGTTGTAATTAATGGCAAAGTCTTGAATAATGGGAATTTAAATCTGAAAAATAACGGTTCTGAAGGTGTTGTTGTGAATAGTATAATTGAAAATACAAACGGAACATTAAAACTTGATAATACGAAAGGCAATGTTACAATTGCGCAAACCGGAACTTTACAAAATTCTAATGGCAATATTGAAATTAATAATGCAGGAGAAGGTAAAGTTTCAGTTATCGGTAAAATCAAAAATCTTATAAAAGGTGATACAAAGATAAATTCTCAGGGAGCTTCTGGAGTTGAAATTATAGGTGTAATTTCAAGTACAAATGGTTCTGTTGATATTATTAATAAAAAAGGCGGAGTTAAGGTGTCTGGCTCCGTAGAAAATGCCAAAGGCAAAATCTCTCTTAAAAACGATGGTGCTGATGGGGTTCGTCTAACTTCTACAGGGAAAATAGATAATAAAAACGGTTTAACAGAGATTACAAATACTAACGGCGCAGTTATTATTGAAAAAAATGCCAAACTCTTGAATAATAACGGTACTCTTACTGTTACTAACAGCGGTAACGGCGGAATTAATATTGCAGGGCATGTAAATAATAAAAATGGAAAAACTCATGTTAACAATAAAAATGCAGGCTTAACAATAACAGAAACAGGAAAAGTTGAAAACAATAATGGTAATCTTGAGCTTTCTAACAGTGGTAAAAATGGTATGAAAATTCAAGGTAAGGTTTTGACTACAGGTAACGCTGATATTAACATCATAAATTCCAATTCTGATGTTGTAATAGGACATGAAAATAACGATTTCAATATAGAATCAGGAAGAAATGTGGTTATAAAACAAACTAACGGTAATATATTGAATGCCGGAGTTGATAAAACCTTAATTTCAACTGCTTCTGATTTGATTATGAGTGTTATCGGCGGCAGTGTCGGTAAGCGTGCAGAAACTGACAAGCCTGCATATAGTATTGATGCAAGAACCCGTGATAATAAAAAATCAATCAATGTAAATGTTAAAGGGAAAGTTAATATTGAAGCAAAAGCTAAATCCGGTGAAAAAGACTCAGGTCTTGTAAATCTTACCGCGAAAAAATCTGATTTAAATGTAGATAAGATTAAAACAGACGGGGACATTGTTCTAACAGCTGCGGATTGGAAATATCCTGATGAAGAAAATCCAGATCCGAATAATGACCCTTATTACAGAGGCTATTCAATTAAGAATGCTTCGACAGATAAATCACAGGCAAATCTCGAAGGTAAAAATATTTCGGTTATTTCAAGTAACGAAATCGGCGAAAAAGGAAACGCTTTGACATACAATCAACGAACTGATCTTGAAGCAGGGGCTAAAGTCGGTTTTGAAGCTGAAAATGATATTTACCTTGACGGTTCTGCGAAAGGTGATAAAACAAATATCGCTTATCTGGTATCAAAACGCGGTTCGATAGACTTTGCGCTTGGTTCAGATGCTGAAATTTACGAAATAACTTCAAATGATCATTTGCATCTTCAAAGCAGAGCTAAAAATCTGACAATTTATAATCTTGGTAAGATGAGTAGTCTTGGTGAAGATTTTAATGACCTTTTATATCCGCACGATAAGATTAAGCTTGGCGGAAATTCAATGGACGTAGTTCCACAGACTGTTGCAATAGAAGTTCTTGATGCAAATGGCGGAGCTAATGCAAATTCAACATTGAAAATCTATAATGCCTATGTTCGTGGTGCGAATAACGGTAAAGGTAAATATGAACAATATCTTGACCAAACATTCCAAATGGCAGATGTGTCATTAATGGCAGATAATATTTACGCCCACGCTTATGATGCGGCTAAATCAGATGTGTATACAAATAACAGACCTGCCGGTTTTGCCCCTACTTTAGATACTGTCTATACAGACCTGAATGGTAACGAAGCGCATGCTACAGGCTTTAATACCGTTGGAGAAGGTGCTAAGTTGTCCTTTGACCTTCAGGGTGTATCAAGAGATATGGTTAAAAATGCGACAGGAGATGATTCTACAAGAACTTATAATGAAACTGATAAATTCCAGACAATAGAATTTTTCAATAATAAATACCAAATTCCGGACGGTAAAGCTTATAAAGCACATGAGGTTACATTGTCTGTAAATTCAAGTGATGACTCAGAAGCAACCGGGTATAACCGCGGATTAAATATAAACAAAATCTATGCTGATAACGCCTATGTTGATACAAAGGATTTAAATCTTACTGTAAGAGATGGGCTAATTACCAACTACGCTGAATTCAGAAACGGTAATAGATTTGGTGAAGGAAATTATTCTGGAGATTACAGATGGCTTACTGTTGTAGATAATGATTTTAGACGCTTAGTTGATTCAACGCTGCAGTTATATACAGAAAAGACAGGTTCGTTCGGGCTTGATATGGGTAACCTTGTTATCTTAAGGTCAAAGGCTCCGGCTGTTAATTACAATCCTTATGAAGTTGCAAACTTATTCAGAAATGAAAACAGTTTCTATAGATTGACATATAAAGATGACAAAATTCAATACAATACAACAACTCCTGATTTCAAAGATATAGATAAGGCGACTTATAAAGCTACAAAACGTGTATCTATGAGATTTCCGACAAAAGAGCAGAATATTCAATCGAATGTTGCTGTCTATGATATTTCTAAAACGGGAGCATTAATCGATAATCCTAATAAGCTTAAAGTTGGTGACAAAAAACATGTCAAACTTATATATGAGGATATGGATATTGATGTCGATGTTGAGGTTGTACGTTTGACTGATAACGGATTTGCCGGTGTTAAATTCATTAATATGAACAAAGCGACAGCAAATAAAATTCTTTACCTGAATTTATCGAGAGCAAATTCAATGAAAGAAAATTACACAAGTCAATTACCTTAGTATAGATAAAATAATAGCCCGATTTTTAAAATCGGGCTTTTGAATTATAGACAATTTTTTATATCTTCAACGATTAGTTCTTTAGTCAGGTGGTATCTTTTGTAAAGTTCATCAAGCGGAACTCTGTCTGTAAATTCTTTTTTTCCGCCAAAGTTAAGAACTTTTATATCGGAATTGCCGAAAAATCTTGATATTTTTTCGCCAAATCCGCCGTCGAGCTGACCGTCTTCAAGAGTAATTACGACCTTGTGATTTTCTTTCAGATTGTTCAATAATTCTTCATCAATTCCTGTTATAAATTTAGGATTGATTAAAGTTGCGTTTATACCGGTTTTATTTTTTAGTTCTTCTTTTACTTGTTTTGCAAGATTAAAGAAATTTCCTAAACCAAGGATAGCAACATCCGTTCCTTGTTCTTCTACCTTAAATTTATTAATAATTGAATAATCAGTATCATCTTCAACTCCTGTAGAAACAAGTTCCCCGAACGGAACTCTTATAGCTACAGTATAATCTTTTTGTTCTACAGACCAGTCAAGCATTTTTAGATATTCTTCTTTGTTGGTAGGCGCAAGATATACCATATTAGGAATGTTGCTTATAAGCGGAATATCAAAAGAACACAGGTGTGTTGCATCTGCACTTGATATTGCACCCCAGTAAACGAGAATTGTTGCAGGAGAGTTATTCAGACATAAGTCCTGTGACAGTTGGTCGTATGTTCTCTGTATGAAAGAGCTGAGGACTGCAAGAATCGGTTTAGCCCCATATTTTGCCATTGCTGAAACCATTGCTATGGCGTGTTCTTCGGCAATGCCAACATCAAGGTATTGTTTCCCAAGTTTTTCTCTGAATTCAGGAGTAAACCCGTAAGCCCCCGGAGTTGCCGGTGATATAGCCATTACTGATTTGTCTTTTTTAGCTTTGTTTAAGATGTAATCAGTTGTGACTGAAAAATAATTTTCGGCAGGTTGAGCTGTTGTTTCTTCTTTTCTATCGAGAATTCCGGGCATAATCCAGTGAAAAGCTTCTTTGTTTTCTTCAGCTACTGCCAATCCTTTCCCTTTTAACGTATGCAGGTGAACTACGATTGGGTGGTCAATGTCTTTTACTTCATTGAACACTTCGATTAATTTTTGAATATTATTTACTTCTTCAACATAACGGTAGTCAAAGCCCATTGATTTAAAGAAATTGCATTCACATTTACCTTTGGAATCTTTGAGTTCCTGTAAATTTTTGTATAGTCCACCGTGGTTTTCAGCAATTGACATGTCGTTATCGTTAACAATGATGATAATATTGCTTCCTAAAACAGACGCATTATCTAAACCTTCAAGAGCTTCTCCGCCGCTTAGCGAACCGTCCCCAATCAGGGCAATAACATTTTCTTTCCTGCCTGCTAAATCTCTTGCCTGTGCAAGTCCGGTTGCAAGGCTTACTGATGTTGATGTGTGACCGACTTTAAATAAATCGTGTTCACTTTCTTCAGGTGCTGTGTAACCTGTATATTTTAGATATTTGTCAGGGTCTGTGAAACCTTCTTTTCTTCCTGTAAGAATTTTGTGCGGATAGCACTGGTGAGATACGTCAAAAACTATTTTATCAACAGGTGAATTGAATACGTAGTGTAATGCAATAGTTGTTTCAATAATTCCGAGATTTGGTCCCATGTGTCCGCCTGTTGTGTTGACTTTTTTTATAATGAGTTCTCTCATTTCATCTGCAAGAATATTTAATTCATGCGAAGATAAAATTTTTAAATCTTTTGGAAAATTAACTTTGTCTAAAATCATGCTCTTTCATCTCCTTTCTTATATTTATATTTTAAAACAAGATAATGTTTATCCGTCAAGAGGTATTTTAAGGTAAGGTATAACATATTTACACTACATATCGTATAAATCGTCACCCTGAACTTGTTTCAGGGTCTCAAATATAATAGATGCTGAAACGAGTTCAGCATGACAGTTTTGACTGCATCTTGTGTAAACTTGTTATACCTTACCTATTTTAATTTTTTCACATTTTTCGTGTAAAAGTTTGTATACATTTAAATTTTTGTGTTACTATTTGTTTGTGACTAAGGTCATGGGGCATTCTTTTGGGCAAACAAAAACTAATAAATTTTTTGAAATTGTTTTTATGTAAAACGATAGCAAAAATTTTTATTTACGTTTTTTGTAACAAACAAGAATAAAAATAAAGGAGTAGAACGTATTATGTTAGTAGGAAGAATTAGTCCTAATTTAAGCTTTGGACGGGCATTAAAGGACAATGAAATCGGGGAATTTAAGAAAACATTAAATGAAGGTAAACAGCTTGCAGGTCAGACAGGTAATTCTGTATTTATTATGCCTTCAACATCAATGCCGCAGTCCGCAGGCGTCAACACAGGAGTGTCAAACCTTGTTTCTGATGAATCTATTAAATACCTTAATGATATGAAAACTTACCTTGGTTTTAATGTAGTGGAAGACTTACCGGTAAACCAGTTTTATGGCGTTCATTATAGAGCTTCTGCGTTGTCACTCGGCGAACAAAATATTAATCCTGAGCTTTTGACTACGGAAGCATACGGCTCTATCCTGAAAAAAGAAGAATTTGATGAAATTGTAAAAGCTAATTCAAAAGAAAATAAAGAATCAATTGCGAATTTTGAAAACGTTATGGGTAAAGACAGCGCACAGATGAAGGCTCTGAAGCAGGCTCACGAACGATTTAAGGCTCTTGATGAAAATTCTGATTTGAAAAAACGATATAATGAATTTGTTAAAAACAATGAAGAACGCTTAAGTATTGCAAGAGAAAACGAACCGGATGCTGACTTTTTTAAATTTAAACAGTTTTTGGCAGAAGATCATTTGAAAAAAGGTATAGCCAAACTTCATGAGCAGGATATCAGATATTGTAGAGATGTAGCGTTGAATTTTGATGCGGATGAGGTAAAAGCATACCCTAACGCATTTAAAAAAGATCATTATATGGGGGTTCCAGGCTGGACTATTGATTCACTTAATTTTGATAATATAACTGATGAATCAAGTGATGCTTATAAGCTTTTAAAAATGAAGGTTCAATATGCCGCAAAAGATGCAGATATGCTTCGTTTTGACGCAGCTTGGAACTATGTAACTCCGATTGTTACTCCAAAAGGTGAGGCAAATATTTTGGATTCCAACAGAAAATCACTGGGTGATAATCTTCTTAAACTTATTGAACAATGGGTAAAAGAAGTTAAAGGCGAAGATTTTGATGTAAAGAAAAATCTTATGTATGAATTTGAAGCCGGAATTAAAGAATTCAGTCCATTCTGGGATGAAAAGCTTATTCCTGGTGTAAAAGACAGAGTTAATATTTATCAAACAACATATATGAATGACGGCTGGGGGTCTAATGAAGCGTTTAAAGCAAGAGGCTGGACTGTAGATGAATTATCAGTTGGTGTCGGAAATCATGATTCTCAACCGTTAAGACAAGTTGCCGAAGGTGTCCATGATACTGTAAATGGTAATGCCGTCCATAAAAATGCCTCAATAAATCCGCTTGCCAAAATTCTTAAACTGGATGCCGAGGCTTTACAAAATCCTGTCGAATTTGCAAAGGCAAAATGGGCTGAGACATTAACAGGTAAGAACAACCACTTCTTCTTTGCAGATGTATTCGGCTGGTCTGACCGTTTTAATGACCATACAGGCGTCACCAATAAAGAAGCTCCTGTTAATTTTAGAAGAAAAGTTTCTGTAAATTATATGCAAAATTATCTTGACTCTGTAAAAGAAGGTTTCGGATTTAATATTATGGATTCTCTCGCAAAAGTCTTTAAAGCAAAAGGGTTGGATGAATCAAATCCTGATTTGTATCAAAAGATTGTGAAATTCAGTAATATTATTGCAGATAAGGAAGAATTAAATGAAAAAACAGAAGAAGTCCTTTCTGATACTGTAAAAGCAGCTGAAAATTCTGCAGAAAAACCTGCCGCAGCCGCAGAAGCCGCAGAAACCGTTGTTGAAAATACAGGTAAGGCAGCTTCAAAGGTTAAATCTTATAAACCTCTATGGTATGCACTCGGTGCATTAGCTGTCGCAGGAGGTGCATTTGCCATTGTTAAAAACAGACACCCTAAACCATTAGAAAAAGAAGAACCTAAGAAAATTATGGCATAATAAAATAAGGCTCGTTTGAAAAACGAGCCTTTTAATTTCACTTGCAAAATTTTATGTTTTCAGTCAAAATGATTACAGAGTAATTTTGGAGGGCTTACAGATGGCAATATTAGTTTTAGGCGGTGCAGGGTATATTGGTTCACATACTGTTTATGAACTAATTGATAACGGGGCTGATGTTGTGGTTGCAGATAACCTTCAGACCGGGCATCTTCAAGCGCTTCACCCTAAGGCAAGATTTTATGAAGGAGATATTAGAGATAAAGCTTTTCTTGATAACCTGTTTAAAAAAGAAAAAATTGATGCAGTAATTCATTTTGCGGCAAATTCGCTTGTCGGTGAAAGTATGGTAGAGCCGCTAAAATATTATGATAATAATCTATACGGTACAATGGTTCTTTTAAAATCTATGGTTGAAAACGGAATTGATAAAATTGTTTTTTCATCTACCGCCGCGACTTATGGAGAGCCTGAAAGCATACCAATTCTGGAAACAGATAAAACAGAGCCGACGAATACTTACGGAGAAACGAAACTCTCTATGGAAAAAATGTTTAAATGGGTTTCGCAGGCTCACGGAATGCGATATGTTTCTCTCAGGTATTTTAATGCTTGCGGCGCTCATCTTTCAGGTAAAATTGGAGAAGCTCATAACCCTGAATCCCATTTAATCACTATAATATTGAAGGTTCCTAACGGACAACGTAAATCTGTAGCTATTTATGGAGAAGATTACAATACGAAAGATGGTTCGTGTGTAAGAGATTACATCCATGTAACCGACTTGGCTCAAGCTCATATTCTTGCTGTTAAATATCTCGAAAATGGCGGAGAAAGTAATGTATTTAATTTAGGAAACGGTGTCGGGTTCAGTGTTAAAGAAGTTATTGAAACTGCTAGAAAAGTTACAGGACATCCTATTCCTGCGGTCGTTTCTTCCCGTCGCGCAGGTGATCCTGCTGTTTTAATAGCCTCTAGTACAAAAGCCAAAGAAATTTTAGGTTGGACTCCTAAACACGATTCGCTTGAAGAAATTATAGCAACTGCCTGGAAATGGCACAAACATCATCCAAACGGGTTTGAAGTATAAGTTAATTATTTTTAGTGATATTCATATATATCAACATAACAAGGTGTACTAATTTCTTTACATCCGTTAGCTGTATCTACCTGAATTGTATTTGGGAAAAAGTCTGAATATGTATCAAAGTTCGGGTAATACGGGCTATTAGGATTTGCACTATCTGATAGTTTAAAGATACTATCCTTAGGTAAGTCATTTTGAATGTTAAAAGACATTGAGTCAGAACAATCTACGTTGTTGCCCCACGCCATTTTTCTAGCCTGATAATACGTCACATTATCAGAAACTTTTCCATCAGGTTCATCTTCGTTAACCTGCGGATATACCACATGGGCATATAAATATCGTGTATCAACTTCAGGGTGTCCCAGAGGAACAACTGTCAATCCGTCAGTAACAGCAAATGCTACAATATCTGACAATCTTCTTTCATCCCATTTTCCTGTATTAGGACCTTTGTTTCCATTTAAATCAACATATACCATGTAATATTTTATGGTTGTTGTTACTCCGCTTGTTTCTTGTTCTGTATGCGTGAAAGGTGCGCCTTGATTTGCTCCAATCCAAATCCTTGAGCCGTTAGAAGCTTGAATTTGAATTTTGTCAGTTGGGAAAATTCGCGGGTTATTGGTTAAATCTCTGCTTGCAACACAGTTGGAGCCATTTTGTGGTGTGTTTATAAAATCCACAAGTAATTCGCAGAACTTTGTAGATGTTTTTGGGAATTCAGGTTGTGATAGCATTGCGTTATAAAAAGCCAGACGTAATGTGTGGTACATTCTTGAATAAGCATATTTGCAGGCTTTATCCCAAGGTTTAACTGTTACGATTGCAATTGTAGCAATAATACCTATTATTACAAAGACAAAAAGAACTTCAGCTAAAGTCATCGCTTTTTTCTTAGTCATAAACAACCCCCAAGTATCCTGTATTTTCTTATATTATAAGCGATATACGCTTTTCTGTCAAGATGAAGCCCTTTGTGTTAATCTTGCAAAAATATATCTAATATGTTATAATTAAGTACAAGATATATTTTAAATATTGAAATTTTTAAAGGGGATTTAATATGAGGTATAATAAAGCATTTACACTGGCAGAAGTAATGATTACAATGGCAATATTGGGAATTTTGGCATCGGTGCTGCTCCCTGCTGTATCAAAAGTTCGCCCTAATGAGAATAAGGCATTGTTTAAAAAGGCTTATTATGTTGCAGAGAGAGTCGTTGGAGAACTTGTAAATGATGATAAATTGTATCCTCTTATGGATGGAACGACAGTTGGGCTGGATAATTTAGATGAAGTTCAATATATTAGTAAGAAATATTCCGGCAGTGAGAAATTCTGCAAGCTGTTTGCGGCAAAAGTGAATACAATTAATGATACTGTTAATTGTGTTGCAGGTTCAGCGACTCCGACCGATTCAAATGTTCCATCTTTCATTACATCTGACGGGATTATGTGGTATATGCCAATTACGGATTTTAAAGCTGATAAGAGCATAACAGTAGACGTAAACGGAGAAAAAAGACCTAATTGTTCTTTTTCAACTACTTGTGTGAAACCAGACAGATTTCAAATATGGATTCAACCTGATGGAAAAATGTATGTTAATGGTGATAAAGAAAAGGAATATTTGAGTTCAAACAAATCAATGCAATAGCAGATGTTTGCGAAATTTAACGAATAAACATTACTGCAGATAGTTTTTGTGGTAATATTTATGATATGGAGAGGTGTCCGAGTGGTTTAAGGTGCGGATCTCGAAAGTCTGTGAAGGTTAACACTTTCCGTGGGTTCGAATCCCACCCTCTCCGAATTACCGCCTATGCAGCCGCACGGGCGGTAATTTTTTAATTAGTTGATATAAACAATAATCCAAGTAGTTTCCGCTTTGGGGATGATTCTTTTTTTAGTTGTTAATAAATTACTAGAAAAGGAGGTTTTTCGATGAGTGAGTTTAGTTCTAAAAATCCTAATATAGATAGAATTACTGGTTTGTTTCTTGACAGCTTGGAGAATGAAGCGGTAAAGCCAATTTATGAAATGACACCTGATGAGGCAAGAGATTTTCTTGTAAATATTCAACGTAAATCCTATAAAGCAATACCTGCGGATGTCGTGGATATTGATATTTTTACGGATACTGCGGGAAGTGTTAGTGTAAGACTTGTCAGACCGGAAAATTATAATGAAGTTTTGCCGGTAATTTTGTATATGCATGGCGGCGGATGGGTTATGGGGGATAAGGAAGTTTATGATATGTTTATCAGAAAGCTTGCCGTTTTGACTAATTCTGTGGTTGCTTTTGTTAATTATTCCAGATCTCCGGAAGCTATGTACCCGACTCAGCTTAATCAGGGCTATGGAGTTCTTGAGTATTTATACAAAAACCCTGCGGATTTTAACATTGATGCTGACAGAATTGTTGTTGCCGGTGACAGTGCAGGCGGAAATCTTGCTGCTGCTATTGCTTTGCGTGCTATACGTGAGGGCGGCCCGAAAATTTTATATCAGGCATTAATATATCCTGTAACTGATGCTAATATGGATTCTGATTCTTATAAGTTGTTTAAAGATGGTCCGTGGCTTTCTAAAAAGGCAATGGAGTGGTTTTGGGCAGCTTATTTGCCGGATAAAAAAATGAAAAATGACTTATATGTTTCTCCTCTTAAAGCGTGTGTTGAGGATTTGGCGGATTTGCCTGAAACTCTGATTATTACAGATGAAAATGATGTGTTACGGGATGAGGGAGAAGCTTATGCAAAAAAATTAGATACTGCCGGCGTGAAAGTTTCTAATATAAGGATAAATATGACAATTCACGATTTTATTATGCTTAACTGGTTACAGCAAAGTGAAGCGGTAAAAACTGCTGTGGCTTCTTTATGCGGTATCTTAAAAAATAAACTTCATAATGAATAACTTTAAGTAAATTTACTTGCATATTTTTTCTGAAGATTTTATGTATTCAGAAATTATTTCAGCCGCATCGCCGATAAGTCTTTCGCAAGGTCTGGATGCGTAATATTCCGGGGTTCTGTCCGACGGTATAGGATTATCGTCGGCATCAACTCCGAGAAGTTCTCGGCAAATTATTGTTTCATGTTTGTCTTTAAATTTTTTTGCAAGTTCCTGAATTCTTTCGTAATGTTCGGTTTTAGCTGTTTTGTCTGTTGGGGACGTATAACCATATTTTAAGCCGGCAATCATAAACATTGCACTTACAGCTCCGCATACTTCACGCATTCTGCCCATTCCTCCGCCAAATGATGATGATAGTTTTAGTGCGGTTTCTTTATCAAAACCTAAGTCTTCTGCAAATGTTAAAAATACCGACTGGGCGCAGTTGTAACCTTCTTTAAATAAATTCATTGCTTTTTGTGAATAAGAATTCATAAGTTCATGCCTTTCTTAATATTTTCATGATACCATAAATTCGTTATGTCAATATTATTTAATCCTGTAGTTGTATCAGTAATATTATTATGCGTGCTTTGTGTGTGCAGGATTAACGTATTGTTAGCAATTATAATATCTGCAATAACAGCCGGGCTTATCGGTGGATTACCGGTTAATAAGGTAATGGATACTTTTATTTCCGGCATGGGTGGAAATTCTGAAACTGCATTAAGTTATATTCTTCTGGGAACATTTGCTGCAGCAATGACTCATACAGGATTGGCAACAATACTGGCAAAAAGAATCGGTGCGGTTATTAAAGGTAAGAAGTTTGTGCTTCTTGCAATTTTGACAGGTATTGCGATGCTTTCTCAGAATTTAATCCCTGTTCATATTGCATTTATTCCGATATTAATACCGCCTCTGCTTCATGTGATGAATAAGCTTCAATTAGATAGGCGTGCGGTGGCTTGTTGTTTGGCTTTTGGCTTAAAAGCTCCATATATTATGATACCTGCAGGTTTCGGGTTAATCTTTCAGGGGCTTGTTGCAGAGAATATGACTTTAAACGGTATGACCGTTTTAAAAAATGATATATGGAAATCGACATGGATTTTGGGGTTTGGAATGTTTGTCGGACTTCTTGTTTCGGTGCTGGTTTCTTATAGAAAATCTCGAGAATATAGCGATATTCAACCTGTTGAAAATGAACTTGAAAAAGAAGATTTGCAGGCGTTGAAGTTAAATAAAAACCACTATGTTACATTGCTTGGGGCTATAGCTACTTTAATAGTTCAGTTATTGACAAAGTCTTTGCCACTGGGGGCTTTGGTGGGGCTTGGGATTGTGTTTGGCGGCGGTGCCGTTAGTCACCGAAAAATGGACAAGCTTATTAATGAAGGTATTGGTTTGATGGGGTACGTAGCATTTGTAATGCTTGTAGCTGCCGGCTTTGCTATGGTTTTAAAAGCAACAGGCGGAATTGATGTTCTTGTTCAGTCAATTTTACCGTTTATGCAGAATAGTCGGTTTGTAGCTGTCGGGTTAATGCTTGTGCTAGGGTTGTTTATTACTCTAGGCATAGGCTCGTCTTTTGGTACAATTCCGATACTTGCGGTATTGTTTGGTCCAGTGTGTATG
>USHE01000003.1 GCA_900554385.1 uncultured bacterium
CCTGAAGGGAATACGATCGGTTCCATCCGTTTGAAAGGCGATTAATTTCTGCTGGAGACGTAAGGAGTGACGACATGGTTCGACGGACGCACACAGTGGAGTTATCTTGCTTCGAGCGATGAGGTTAATGTTTCCGAACCCACTCCCGAAGAGTTGCAGAGCATCAATCCTTATTCGTGGTTGTCGCTTTATAAGCAGGATTATAAGCTGAAAGTGGCTAAAACCGGCAATGCTTCGGATGATACGGCGTATAAAGTGGTGATGAACGCTACCAAACGCAGTCAGGATATGCAATGTATTATCCTGTATATAGAAAAAGGTTCGTTCCGCCCGATAAAACTGAGTATGGTTCAGCGGGGCAGCAAAGATGCGGCAGTAGTGTTCATAAATTCCTATCAGACGGGCAAGAACTATGATGACAGCCTTTTTGTGTTTGACAGGAAAGCATATCCTACAGCTGAATTGGTTGATTTAAGATGATAAACGTTACTAATAAAAAAGAATAATATGGAAGCAGAAAAAGTAAAGTGTTTAATTATAGGTTCCGGTCCTGCCGGATATACAGCAGCTTTTCAGGCTAGTGCAAAAGGATTATCTGTCGTAATGTTTGAGAAGGATAAAGTCGGCGGGGTTTGTCTTAACAAAGGTTGTATCCCGACTAAGGCTATTTTGCATTCGGCAGAGGTTTATCAAGAATTGAAATCTTGTGAAACTCTTGGAGTTTATGCTGATAATGTTCGTTTCAATTTCGCAGAGATTATTGAACATAAAAACAAAATTGTTGAAAAACTCCGTAAAAATTTGGAACTTTCCTTGAAAAATGCAAAAGTTAATCTTGTTAATGCCGAGGCAAAAATTTTGTCTGCAAATAAAATTGAAGCTGACGGAATAATTTATGAATGTTCAAGAATTATTGCTGCGAGCGGTGCAGAGCCTCGCAATTTTAAGGGGATGGAAGTTGACGGGAAATTTATTCTGAATTCTGATGATGTGTTAAATCTCGAAAAGTTGCCAAGAAATATTGTAATTGTTGGTTCAGGAGCAATCGGAGTTGAATGGGCAAGGATTTTTTCAGCTTTTGGAGTTGATGTAACAGTTGTTGAACTTGCAGAAAATTTGCTTCCGCTTGCTGATATTGAGGTGTCCAAACGAGTTGAGAGAATATTCAAAACCGGAAAAATAAAATTTTATAAAGGAATTGGGGTTGATAAAATTGAAAATCCGAAAGTTTATCTTACGAATGGAGAAGTAATCGAAACCGAAAGCGTGCTTGTTGCAATCGGACGAAAGGCTTGCGAGGTTTCAAATGTCGATGGGATAACCTTTATCGGGGATGCCTGCGGTGCAATTCAACTGGCACATTTTGCCTCCAAACAGGCAATAGAACATGTCGCGGGAATTTCATTTGACAAAACGCTAGTTCCGTCTGTAATTTACGGAAATCCAGAAATTGCCTGGGTTGGAAAACGTGAGCAGGATTTAGAGGCAGGAACTTATAAAAAAGCTTCTCTGCTAATATCTGCACTTGGAAAATCTCACTGTGATAATGCTACTGACGGTTTTATAAAAATTCTTTCTCAAAATGATATGATTGTCGGTGCGCATATTGTGTCAAAAGAAGCTTCTGCAATGGTTCAGGAGCTGTTGGTTGCTATCCAAAACAAAATCTCTGTCAGCAAGCTGAAAGAGATTTGTTTTGCGCATCCGACCTATTCGGTAGGAATTTATGATTGCTTGTTTAAGCTGTAATTACCAGCGGTTCATACCTGCGGCACCGTTTCCAAAGTTGCCTGTACCGAATTTTACTCTGCCGTGATTCCAGTAACCGTTTGGCGAGTTCAGGTTTTGAGAACCAAATCTTACTTTTCTTTCGTATGTTTGGGTTTCCTGAGGTTCAACCATTGTTTCAGATTTTTTAGTTTTATGACGCTGGCTTTCTTTATATTCGCTTTCTGTCATAACAGGATTGTCAAGAGCTTGAAATCCGCCGACAGGCATTATAATTTCTGTTCCTGCAGCAAATGCGGAAGTTGTAAAGCCAAGAAGGCATAATAGAATTGCTATATTTCTCATTGTGTATACTCCTTTGTATCTATATTATAAATATATCTGTAAAAATTTTCAACATTTATAAAAATTATTGTATAATAAGTTTATGAGAGAAAGATTACCTGAATATTTAAAAAGACCTATTATAGATACAGACGCCACCAGAAAAGTTCGGAGAACTTTGAAGAACAGATGTTTAAACACAGTATGTGAAAATGCGCGTTGTCCGAATAAGAACGAATGTTACACAAAAAATACCGCAACATTTTTGATTATGGGCGGTGTATGTACAAGAAACTGCCGTTATTGCAATATTTCATGTGCAAAACCGCTTCCTCTGGATAGCGAAGAACCGTTACATGTTGCAGAAGCTGTACGTGTCTTGGAGTTGAAGTATGCTGTCTTAACTTCAGTTACAAGAGATGATTTATCTGATGGCGGGGCTGAGCATTTCAAGCAATGTATTGTAAATATTCGGGAAATGACGCCTGAGGTTAAAATAGAAATTTTAACTCCTGATTTTAAAGGGGTTAAAGCTTCTCTTGATACAATTATTGATGCACATCCGGATGTGTTTAATCATAATATAGAAACCGCAAGAGATATTTTTAAAACTGCACGCCCGCAAGGAAATTATGAAGTTTCACTGAATGTTCTTAAATATATGAAAGAAAAGGGAAATCTTATTACAAAATCAGGATTTATGATAGGTTTGGGTGAAAGTATTGAACAGATTGAAGATACCCTAAAAGATTTAAAGTCTGCAGGTGTTGATATTGTGACAATCGGTCAATATATTCAGCCCTCAAAAGAGCATTTGCAGGTTCAAAAATATTATAAACCCGAAGAATATGAAGAATTAAAACAACTTGCTCAAAAAACAGGGTTTACGCATTATCAGATAGGGCCGCTTGTTAGAAGCTCTTACCGTGCAGCGGAACTGGTTTAATTAATATTTTTAAATAGTTTCTGTCCTCTTGTACTGGAGATTTTTTCATGTTAGCATTCCCTTGTAGATAAAATTTATGAGGTGAATTTATGCAAGCCCGCAGAGCAGCAAGAGAATTAGCGTTTATTCTATTTTCTCAATTTGATAAAAAAATTACGAATTACTCTAAAGATGATTTAGAAGATATTATATTGAAATCAGTAAGAATATTAACAAGCAACGCAAGCGATGAATTGAAAATTGCTTTGGGTGCTTTGGTTGATATGCGTGATAAAATCGATACTTATGAAGCTGAACACGAAACTAATTTAAACAGACCAATAGGTGTTGCCAATATTCCTGTTCCGCTCCCGATGACTTCTGATATGACCGGAAGAATTAATGAAATGATTGATATTGCAGAAAAAGCGATGCTGGCTTTGGAAATTGCAGAATTTACAACACTCGACGCCCAGAATGAAGTTAAGGGTTATGCGATTGAAATAGCAGAAGCTTTCCAGAAAAATCATAAAGAAGTTGACGATATTATTCAAAAACACGCAAGAAACTGGGATTTACAGCGTCTTGTGAAAATGGATAAGGATATTCTGAGAATTGCTATCGTTGAACTTTTATACATTAAAGATGCACCGATGAAAGTTGTTGTGGATGAAGCTCTTGAGCTTGCTAAAAAGTATTCAACCGATGACAGTTCTTCATTTATTAATGGAATTCTTGCAAAGGTAATTGTTGAAAACGGACTCAAATAATGTTTAAATTTTTCTCGGACGGCTTTAATAACTTAAAGCAGGCTGTGTCGAATACTGCACAGGCTTTAGTCGGAAATGTTATCAATTCTGTTGAACAGGAAGAAGAATTTTCAGAATTTGTTCTGGACGACATGGAAGATATGCTGATAAGTGCGGATTTGGGCGTGAATTATGCCGTGGAGCTTGTTGATAAGCTTCGCAATCAGAATAAAATTAAGCCGTCTGATGTGAAAAATTATCTGAAAGCCGAATTTATGCAGACGCTTGCTAATGCGGGGAGTAATAACCTCAGTTATTCAGATGGAGCGTTGAATATTTATTTTATAACAGGTGTGAATGGAGTTGGGAAAACAACTTTAATCGGGAAACTTGCTTATAAATTTAAAAACGAGGGCAGAAAAGTTCTTATTGCCGCCGGCGATACATTCCGTGCAGCAGCGGAAGAACAGCTTGATATTTGGTCAAAGCGTGCCGGTGCTGATATTGTCCGCAGAGATAAGGCAGATCCGGCTTCTGTTGTGTATGAGGCAATTCAAAAAGCAAAAAATGAGGGCTATGATGTTATACTTGTTGATACCGCAGGCAGATTGCAGAATAAGTTCAATCTTATGGAAGAACTTTCAAAGATAAAATCTGTAATAGATAAAAATGCTCCCGAAAGTCTTAGAGAATGTATGCTTGTTTTAGATGCAAATACGGGGCAGAATGGTTTGCAGCAGGCAAAAGTATTTACTGAAGCCGTAAACCTAACATCAGTCGCGCTCACAAAACTTGATGGTTCTGCAAAAGGAGCAATTGTTCTTGCGGATGCAAAAGAGTTGAAACTACCTGTAAAACTCGTAGGTGTTGGAGAAAAAATGGAAGATTTAAGAGATTTTAATTCCGAAGAATTTATTGAGGCACTTTTTAATTGATGAAAATTCTGGAAAAAACTATATCAGCACAAGGACGGGAAATTTTGCTGAAAGGCGGCGAGTCCGCTAAAAATATACTTGTAATCGGAGTTTTTCACGGTGATGAGCCGCAGGGAGAATTCCTGATTGAGAATTATCTTCAATATAATGATAGCAACCTGCTCTTTATTCCGTGTCTTAATCCTGACGGTATGGCTCTCGGTGTTCGAACGAATTTTCACGGTGTTGATTTGAATAGAAACTTTCCTACAAAAAATTGGGAGTTGACAGAAAAAAACGAATTTTATGGCGGCGAAAAACCTTCCAGTGAAATAGAAACTCAATTTTTGGTTAAAATTATTGAAAAATATAACCCGAAGCTTATTTTAACACTCCATGCACCGTTTAAGGTTGTAAATTATGACGGGGATGCACGTGAGATTTCCGAAAAAATTTCTGAAATTATTAAATATCCTGTTGAAGCCTCAATAGGTTATCCTACTCCCGGAAGTTTTGGTACGTATGCCGGTGTTGAGAGAAATATTAAAACAGTTACGCTTGAATTGGATGAAGAATGTCCGGTTGAAGATTTAATTGAGCCGGTAAATAAAATTTTTAAACTTTTGGAAAATTGTTAAGTTTGTAACGAAATCTAGCCATTTATGAAATATGTTATCTCTGAAATTTTTATATAAGTAAGAGAACTTATATAAAACAAGGAGAGCTATTATGTCTTTAGAAGTCAATGGTGTGAACGGCATTAATCCATTCGGAAAGAAAGACCCCGTATCAGCTGAAACTCAGGAAACAAAGCTGAACAGTGTGTTCGGGAACGGATATAATGGTGCGAATGGCGGAAATGTTGTTAATGATGGTGGAAATAAATATTTTGCCGATGCAATGAAAGACGGTAATGTTTCTTATAAAAAGAGTTTTTTAAACTTGAGCAACAGTTATAATTTTAAAGTTGGAGATAATGAAACTTTAAATGAATTTTGTAAGAAAATGGGACTTTCGCCTGAAATGGTCATGGATAATATCATAGGCGGAGGTTCTGATTTGAATTGCAAAGCTCCAATGGGACCTGACGGAACTCGTTTTGTTAATATCAGCGAAAAAGATTTGGCAGAAGCTTTAGGCAAAACTCCTCAGGAACTTCGTGAAATGTTTTAGTGTAATTATACAAACGTGAATTGACCATAATGAAAGGAGAAAAACTATGCCGGACGGTATAACTAATGTCAATCAGGCAACTGGTAGATATACTGTGACAACCACGGAAACTAAAAATGGCGAAAAAGTTGAAATCACAAAATTTTTCGCAAAAGACGGTACGCAGATAAAGGCAGATTATTATACGGCTGCAGAAATTTCCGACGCAGCTAATAACAGTGATTATGCAGATTATTACCAGACAAAACCTGTTCAAAAAGACGGGCAGTATTTTGTTGCTATAACAGCAAAAGGTAGTTTTAAAGTCGGAATACTTGCAAAGGATTTTATCGGCAAAGTTGATGATGGAACGCTTTCCAAATATAATCCGGAGTATTTTCAAGGGTATGATGCAGGTTACACCCCTGATGGGAAACCATTAAGTGATTCTAATAAAGAAATGAAAGAGGGGGATACTCTCTTGATTCCAGCGGATAAGATTAACCTTACAAGTCCGACCGGCTGGTTTTTCCGCAAAGTAATAACTCCTGTTTATCAGGCTGCTGAATAAATCTTATTAATTACATTTTGTTGAAAAGCACTAATGTTGTCTTAAAGATTAACGTTAGTGCTTTTTGGTAAGGTAAACATGTTTACCCCGGATATTTCAAAACTGTCATGCTGAACTCGTTTCAGCATCTGTTAGGTTTGAGACCCTGAAACAAGTTCAGGGTGACGGTTTATACAAGATTTAGTCTAGACATATTATACCTTACCTGTTTTTGTTATTGTATGAGAAATCTTTTTGTGTTAATATTTAGTCACAATATGAGGGATGTTTTGATGAAATTACACAATTCTTATACAAATAAAATTGAAGATTTTACACCTATAGATGGTAATAAAGTAAAAATGTATGTTTGCGGACCTACAGTGTATGATTTTGCACATTTGGGACATGCAAGATGCTATATTACCTGGGATGTTTTATACAGATATTTGAAATTTAAAGGCTATGATGTTACATATTGCCGTAATGTGACCGATGTTGACGACAAAATTCTTAAAAAAGCCGAAAAAGAAAACAAAACTCCTGAAGAAGTTTCTCAATATTGGTATATACAGTTTGAAAATTCAATGAAAGCTTTGAATACCCTTAAACCTGATGTTGAGCCGTTTGCAACAAAGACTCTCGGCGAAATGATTTCTATTGTGAAAGACTTAATCAAAAACGGATACGCCTATGAAGCTGACGGTGATGTGTATTTCAGAGTTAAAAAATTCCCTCAATACGGCTATTTGTCAAAACAACCTATTGACCAGTTAGAAAGCGGAGCAAGAATTGAAATCGGGGAGCATAAAGAAGACCCTCTCGATTTTGCACTCTGGAAAAAAGACGAAAAGTTCGGCTATAAAAGCCCATGGGGTGTAGGCCGTCCGGGCTGGCACATAGAGTGTTCTGCTATGAGCCGTAAATATCTCGGTAAAACTATCGATATTCACGCAGGCGGTGCTGACTTAATCTTCCCTCACCATGAAAATGAAATTGCGCAGTCAGAATGTGCAAATGGTTGTAAATTTGTAAACTATTGGCTTCACAATGGTTTTGTGACAATTAACAAAGAAAAAATGTCAAAATCTTTAGGAAACTTTTTGACTATTGATGATTTGCTTAAAAAATATGATGCAAATACAATTCGTTTCTTTATTTTGACAAACCATTACAGAATGCCTGTTGAATTTTCTGATGAAGCTCTTTCTTCGGCGCAGGCAGGTGTAAAGAGAATGCTTAATGCTAAGCGTACTAAAATTAATGAAGATTTGGATATTGCCACAACAGAAGAATACTCAAAGTTTGTTGAAGCAATGGACGATGATTTAAATACATCCAAAGCCCTTGCGGTATTGTTTGAACTTGCAAGCAAGGCGAATAAAGATGATGAGAATGCGTTTACAATATTGTATAAACTTGCGGGTGTGTTAGGTTTTTCATTTGAGAAAGCGACGCTGTCGGAAGGTGAATTAAACGCTGCAGTAAAGCATGTTTCGGAAACACTTGGACAAGATTTTTCTTCAATGGACGAGTTGATAGCCTATCGCAAGGAAGCACGTGATGCTAAAAACTGGGATATTGCAGACAAAATTCGAATAGCATTGGATGAATGCGGAATTGTTGTCAAAGATTCCAAAGACGGCACTGTTATAGAAGCGAAATAAAATCAATATCTTACTTTATATGGATATTTTTTAGGAATTGTCCAGCCGTTTGCCTGAATTAATGCTGTACATCTATAGCCGTTTGAGGCACAGGAATAATTGTCCCCTTCGTATAGAGTGTCGATATTACCGTCCCAATTATATTTATTTGGTTCAACACCCTTGTTGTAATGAATTTCCACATTGAATCATTTCGTGAGGGGTCAAAGCTAAATACAAACTCACAAACTCCTATGGTTTTAACATTATGCTTAGCTAAATCAATGCATTTTTCAGGTTTTCCTGGATAGAAGAACCAGTCTCTTGAAGCGGTTCCCCATATTCGGAATGCGCTTCCGTCAGGAAAATATATCATTAATCCCCCATCATCCAGTAGTTTTGTATTTGATATTTTCATATATGGTGCAAGATATTTATTAAACCATTTTTCTTGTGAAGATGTTCCCGGAACCGGCTTCCCGTCTTTGTCGGTTTTAGCTCCCGTTAAATCTTCATACCAGTATTTCTTATTGCCATAATCGACTTCTGCCATTCTTATAGCTTGGTTAACTATTGAATAAAACTTTTTTAATCTGGTTTCCACAACTTTGTTATTATTTTTTTGGATAAGCGTCGGCAGGGTCATAGCCGCAACTATTCCTATAATTCCCAGTGTTATAAGTACCTCTGCAAGTGTAAAAGCTTTTTTCATCAAACCTCCAATGTGCATAATAGTTTACTCTAATTTATTATCGCGTTCGCGATAGGATATTTTATATATTACATTCAAAATTAGAATTATGCAAGATGCCAGGAAGATAATAATTTTAAATGCAATAGCAAAAACGGTTAAAAGATTGCGCGGTACTAAGAGTCAATTTATGCTCGGTGCAGAATTTGATATTCCGTCGTCTGTGCTTAGTGATCTTGAGCGCGCAGTTAAAGACCCTCAGCTTACTACTCTTTTTAAACTTGCGGGGGCGTTTGGACTTTCGATATCTCAATTCATGGCTGAATTAGAAAAAGAATTGCCGGAAAATTTTTCTGTTTGTGACGAGTGATGTTTGTCATATAATAGTTATATGAAAAGATTAGGTTTTTTATTACTTTTAAATATTTTGCTGGTTAGTTTACCGGTGAATGCATTTTCCCTGCCTATTCCTGCCCAAACTTTGAAGGTTGCTCAGGAAGCTGAACTGAAACAGGCATCTCGTACTCCTTCTTCTCAAGTCGTGAGAGTCGGGATTGGCGATACTGGGTTTAAAAATTATGTTTATAATAAAATCGGAGTTTTCGGTACTGCGGAAACCCTTATTTGTGACAATGACAGAGTTATTGAAAGAATTCCCGCTGATACTAATTTGAATATAAAATATAATTCCGATGGCAGTTTTTTGATTTCAGAGGATGACGGTACTATTATAGCTAATATTTATGGCAAAATTCGTATTCTTTGTCCTGACGGGTTGCTGGGGGTTAAGGGGTTAAAACGTGCAGGCAAACAGGCACTTTACCATGGCGTTTTTGAAATCGTTGTTGCTAAAGAAGGATATTTTAATCTTGTTAATCTGATTGAGGTAGAAGATTATCTGAAAGGCGTTGTTCCTAATGAAATGCCGGTGCGTTTCGGATTAGAAGCATTGAAAGCACAGAGTGTTGCCGCAAGAAATTATGTACTTTCTCCAAGAGTTAAATCTTCTGCGAATTATGATGTCGTGGATTCCGTTGCCAGTCAGGTTTATTTCGGTGCGAATACAGAAAAATCTTTATCTAATCAGGCTGTAACAGAAACCGAAGGGGTTGTTGCTCTTTATGACTGGGATTTAATTCTTGCACAGTATTCCTCCACAGCGGGAGGTTATACCGAAGATTTTGCGAATGCCTTTTCTGACCCGACAACAAAAGAGTTTCCGTCCAAGGATAAACCTTATCTGAAAGCTCGCCCTGATATTTTGACGCAAACTCCTTTAAATACGGAAGATGCGGCAGAAGAATTTTATAAATCAAGTCCGACAGCTTACGATATGCGTTCTCCTTATTTCCGCTGGACAAGGGAGTGGTCAGTTGAGGAGATACAAAAAACTCTGGAGGAAAATCTTCCTGCGCAATCGACATCCGGTTTTGTGTCACCTGCTTTCAACAAAGGTGATATTCTTGATGATGTTTTAGAATTGCGTGTGGTCAGACGTGGCGATTCCGGCAAAATTATTGAAATGGAAATCGTGACAAATTCTCAGACTTATAAAGTTTATAAGGAACTTGTTATCCGCCGTTTATTGAAAAAAGACGGAAAAGCTTTACCGAGCGCAAATCTTGTTTTTGAAAACCAAAAAGATGAAAGTAATAATCTTATTTCTGTAAAGGCTTACGGCGGCGGTTTCGGGCATGGGGTCGGAATGAGCCAGTACGGTGCAGGTTTTATGGGGGATGAACTCCATTTGTCTTATGATAAAATTCTTCAGCACTATTACTCAGGGATTACGCTGGCTACAAAACCGGTCATAATTTCTTCTGAACCTTCTCAACTAACTGTTACTCAACATTTTTATGCGCCTTATAAAAAAGCTAAAATTATTATTGATAATAAATTTTATGTTACAAAATTAATTGTCGATATCAACGGGGAAATGCATTCGTTTGATTTGCCTCCTGCGTTGCTCGGCGCAAACAGATTTACTGAAATTGATATTTCAAAATATATTAAACGTGGAAAAAATACTATAGTTTTCAGCTCGCCTGATTTTGCAGATAGTGCATTTAAAAAGGCGTTGAGGCTATATGTGGAATTGGTGAAAAAAGATGACAAGTTCGACATCTGGTGATGATAAAACGCCAAGTTTGCTGAAAGCAGCCTGGTTAATTGCAGTAGTAACAATATTTTCAAAGTTAATAGGATTTGTAAGAGATGTAGTAATCGCGAATTACTACGGTGCGTCTGCGATTTCCGATGCGTATTTTTATGCTTATCAAATTCCTGCCCTGGCGATAATTCTTCTCGGTGGTGTCGGAGGACCTTTTCATAGTGCTACTGTGGCTGTATTCTCATAATTAATTCCAAACCTTAATGAAAAACCAACGAATGAGGTTAATAAATTATATAGTACGTTTATGACAACTACTATAATGTTTTTCACTTTACTTGCTGTTTTGTGTTACTTTTTCGCCCCGCAGATTATGGGTGTAATTGCATCGGGCGGTGATGAGCAACTGATTTACTTAGCGGCACAGCATTTAAAAATTATGTCCCCTGTTTTAATTATTGGTGGAATTGTCGGAATTTACTACGGAATACTTGTTACTTACAGATATTTTATGCTCCCGAATTTGTCCCCGATAATTATGTCGCTTGTCATTATCGCAATGGTTATGAGTGCAAACGGTAAGGATAATTCAGGTGTTGTTCTCGCCTGGGCAACTACAATTGGTGCTGTTTTGCAGTGGGTTATGCAGTATCCTAAAGTAAGACAGCTCGGGTATAAGTTAAAACCTAATTTTGATGTGTTGAATAATATTGAGTATAAGCATATTTGTGAACTGCTTTTCCCTGCTGTATTGAGTTCTACAGTCGGGCAAATTCATATTTACGTTGATATGTTTTTTGCGTCAGCCTTAAGAGAAGGGGCTTGGACTGCAATTGGATATGCAAATAGAATTTTTCAGTTTCCTGTAGGAATACTTGTGACAGCGTTCCTTGTTCCTTTATTCCCTATTTTTGCAAGACTTGTTGCTGATAAGGATTACGACGGTATTAGAACTTATTTTAACAAAGGGGTCGGGGTGTTGTTTTTCGGTGCTATTCCTATTATTATTGGAATTCTTGTAACCGGAATCGACGGTGTAAGATTTGTTTTTGAACGTGGGGCTTTTGATGCAAAGGCAACTTTTATGGTGGCTGAGGCTTTGTGGTTTTTATCTGTTTCAATTATTCCTTATGTATTTAGAGATTCAATCACAAGGCTATATTAATCCTTTAACGATTCTGTAACAACGTATGTTTTGGCTTTTTAGTCAATTGTTATCAAGGTTCTTTTAAATATTCTATTCATAAATATTATGCACATGAGTATTGGCGGAATTACTCTTTCAACCTCGCTTGTAACTCTGTTTAATGCGGTTGTCCTCGGAGTATTAATTGCGAAGAAAATTAAAATGGACTATAAGACTCTTTTTGTTAATTTATTAAAGATGAGTGCGGCGGGTATTCTTTCTCTTGTAATCTGTGTTTTTGCAGCAATTTTTTATGATAGATTTGTTGTTCTGCCAAAATATGTGTTTGAACTGGTAAAGATTTTTGGAATAGGGCTTATCTGTTTCCCTATATATATAAAATTGAATTTGCTTATGAAAATGGAATATGCGGAAGAATTAATAGGCAGACTGAAAGGAAAATTTAATGCTAAAAAATAAAGATGAAATTAAGAAGGTTTTGGAAAATGACGGAGTAATCGCTTATGTTACAGATACTGTTTGGGGACTTGGATGTCTGCCGTCATCAGAAAAAGCTGTGAAAAAAATATATGAAATTAAAAATCGCGAAGCTCAAAAACCACTGATTTTAATGTCTAATGAAACGTATAACCTGTTAAATTATGTTCAAATAATTCCAAAAATCGGACAGAAACTTGTCAAAAAATATTTTCCGGGTGCGTTGACTCTTGTTGTTAAAAAAAATCCGGAAATGACACCTGATTATATTACTTCCGGCATGAACACAGTTGGTATTCGGGTACCGGATAATGAAGTTTTTAAAGAGATTTGCGAAGTTGCTCCGGGACATGTTCTCGCGACAACAAGTGCAAATCTTTCGCATCAGCCGTCAGCAAAAAGTTATGAACAGGCTTTTCAGAATATGGAAGGTCTTGTTGATATGATTATTGAGGATTACGGATGCTTTTGTAAAGGACTTGAGTCAACAGTTGTTGGAGTCTTTGACGACGATAATATGAAAGTTTTCAGGCAGGGTGCAATAAAAATTGAGTTGTAGGCTTGAAAAATTTTTAAAATAGTTTATAATAAAAGAAAAGGGCGTGCGGATGGCACTCCGCACATTAAAAGCCCCGTATTGGTTATTTTAGAACTAGCAGTATTAATAATATTATTGCTAGTTCTTCTGTATTAATAACCATTTTCTCACCCCCTTCCTTCAAACATTTACGATTTTAAGTCGTTTTTAAAGGGGAGGTTGAAGGGCTTACCCTTGTTACTTTAATCCTATCATATTATTTGTTAAAAAAAACCTATAAAAAGCGGAGATAATATTAATTTGTATTTTGGTGAACTTTTTTAATCAACAGACCCTGAAACGAGTTCAGGGTGACAATATCGCGAGTTAGGCATTCCGAATTTATTTCGGAATCTTACTGTTTATAAGACCATAAAACAAGTTTAAAGTGATAAGCCTAAAGTTTCCGGCTGGTGGCTTTTAAGCGGATGAGCGTAATTTTGCAATAAAAAAGCCTCCTTTTTAGGAGGCTTTTTGTTATACTTTATTATTCCATTGGAATTGTCAATTTTTGTCCTATGGAAAGTTTGTTCGGATTTTTCATATTGTTGGCATTCATAACTTTCCAAGCTCTTTCCTGAGTATATCCGCCGTAAAAACGAGTTAAAATACTTTCCATTGTATCTCCGCTTTGAACCGTGTAAATTTCTTCGGTTACAGTTTCTACAGCTTGTTCTGCCGCAGGTACAAAGTTAAGTTTTTCTGCATTAACATTTGCTTTTTTATCAACAGAAATTTTTGGTGTTGATAGGATTCCGTTTGTCGATAACCCAATTATAGCACCAGCAATAACTGTAGTTACAACGCCAGCTATAAATCCTGTTGCGAGATAAACGCTCGGAGATTTCTCTGCTTTTTGATTAATTTTAAAATTTTGCCATAACAAATCAAGTTCTTTTTCTCTGTTAGGTCTGACGTAGACGTTCGGAGTAATGTCCGAACCATCGGTTTTGTATTTAGATAAAGCCTCTAACACAGCCATCTTCTCCTTAGACAAATTTGATCTTCTGATTGTTGAACTTTTCATACAAACCTCACACCCTGTATAGTAAATTGTTTATTTATAGCGGTATCGTATCATGAGATTTTAGGGCGGGCAAGTGTATGTTAATTTATGTTGCGGGCTTGACCGGCATTTGACGAAGTGCAAATTCACAACCGCAATAGCTCTGTCGGTAAAGATTCAAGTTTCTTGAAATCTGATTTGTCTTTAAAAATCCGTCTTGTTTTTTGAAATTAATATCCAGATAATTAAGTCCGTATTCCTGTGCAATTTCTTTCCCGAGTGAGGATAGGAGTGCGAAGTTTTTGTGCGGGCTGATTACAATAGAGGTCGTGAAATTTTTTATTCCTTTTTCTTTGCAAAGCTGTGCTGTTTTATCAAGCCGGAGTTTAAAGCATTCAATGCAGCGTTTCCCTTTTTCAGGTTCGTTTTCAAGTCCTTTTGCGCAGTCAAAAAATTTTTCTCTTTCGTATTCCCCTTCAATTAATTCTACTCCGTAGTGTTTGCATAAAGTTCTTTCAGCCTCAAGTCGTTTTTGATATTCTGAGTCAGGATAAATATTCGGATTATAAAAATAAACGCTGACGGAATATCCCGCATCTGTTAAGTAAGATACGGGATATGCTGAACATATTGCGCAACAGGCATGTAGAATAATTTTATCTTTTTTCTGCTCCATTTTCTATTGCCCATTTCTTTAAATCATTATAAGTTCTTATGCCTACGTAGACATCATTTCCAATTTTTGAACTTGGTGTTCCGTTAAGTCCTTGTTTGTATGCTTCATCAATCTCTGCGAGAATTTCCTTATCTATTTCAGGGCTTTCTGCGTCTTTTTTCAACTGTTCCATGTTAAGCCCCAGAGCTTCCGCAACTTTTAGCATCTTTTCCATATCAAACGGTTCATTGGCTGGAATATTATCGAAAAATGCAGTATCAATATCCCAGAATTTCCCTTGTTTTTTTGCGGCAAGTGCGTATTTTGCCATTGTGCAAGACCCTTCGTGGAAAGGTTGTGTCAGGTATTTGTTGCATTCTGTGTCAAGTATAAGGTTTTTGTGAACTATTTTTATATTTTTTAATTCTTTTGCAAGTTTATATAACATTCTGTCATGAACTTTGCATATAGGACAGCGGAAGTCCGTGTAAGTGTATAAAATAACTTTTGCATTTTCGTCCCCGAGAACATTTCCTGATACAGGATATTTATTATGTTCAGGTTTTGTGAATTCGTCAAATGCTCTTGCGTGTTTCACCTGCGGTGCAAATTTCATTGTAACTGTCGTGTAAGACAATCCTGCACCTGCAATTAGCATTACAACTATAAATGCAATAAGATAAGCTTTATTTTTTAGTGCGTCAAAAAAGTCTGTAAAACTTTGTTTGAATGCTTTGACTATCCCTCCGTTTTTAAAATCAAGAGCAATAAGTCCTATAAGTAGGTTAAGTATATATGTGAATGCGCATAGAATACATAATTTTCCTATGTCAAACAGGCTTACACACAGCAAAATCATTGATATTGTAAATGAAATTATACCTAATGCACCAATATAATCGAGCGGATTTTTGAATACTTCCATAAACTTAAACAGTTTAATATTTTTAAGTTTATCCGCAGCGAGCATAAGAAACATAAATGCATATAAAAACATTCCCCAATATGCTAAAGGAATTCCGAAAAATTGTGATTCGGTTGTTTTTGCAATTCCGTCGCAGTCGATAAACTCGTTTACTGTGCAGAAACTTGCCAGAGCATAAGGGTTGAAATTAGCATCGTAATAAACTTTAGCAAGTTCAATTGTTGTTATAAAACCGATAAGCGCAAGTATAAAAATCCATATTTTTTTCATACGTGTATTTTCCATTATAAAGTTCTCCTATTCTATAGGGCTATTTTACAATTTTTATAAGTATAAATCAATACCGTAAAGTATAACATTGCGCTAAATGTGTTTTTTATATATAATACACATTGTGAAAAAGAACTTGTTTGAATTATTTATAGGAAAACTTTTTGCATTGCCGTTATGGGTAAAGCAGGCTGTGTATTACAAACTTTTTCTTAATATGCAGGAAAATTACTGCGAACGTTTTGTTATAAAAAATGCAGACAATCTTTTTGCTTTATATAATCCTGTTGTAACGTTTAAAGGTAAGACTGAACTATGGGACAGAAAAAGCGGGCTTGATACAAATATATATAATTTTTTACGTCTTTGTATTGAAGGATACAGTATTCTGGAAATTTCGGTTAATACTTTTCTCTCTGTTGAAGAAGTCGCAAAACACTTTATATTCTGTTTGGAGCAAAATTATATAGAAAAGCCTGATAACGATGAAATTTATGCTATGGGCGGGTTCATTGCGGGTAAATTTAGAACGGGCGATTATTACAGAATTAATGGCTCAATTACAATTGACCAGCTTGAGCAGGCAGTAATGACGCAAAGAAACCTTGATGACAGAATGGAACATAAATTGTTCGGAAAAATTTTGGTTGAACTGGGTTTCATTACAGAAAAAAATATCCAAACCTTATTTACACTTAAGACAGATGCAAAAAGACGCTTTATTCTGGATTATTCTTTAGTCCCGAAAAGTGAACTTGTTCAATCTGATAAAGATAAGCTGGAGGCAAAAATAGGGCTGTTGGAAAAGGAAAATGAAGCTTTAAAACGGAAAATGACTCATTTATTGCATTTTATAAAGCAAAATGAGGATGAATAAATTCTGAATAAAACTTTTTAATCATTAGACCCTGAAACGAGTTTAGTGTGACTCAGGGGGGGGGATTCGTTATTTTATTCAGTATTTTGTGCGATGAGCTAAGTGACTCGTCATTCCGAACTTGTTTTGGAATCTTTTAGTTGGTAATAGTTCGGACTAAGTTCAGGATGACAGGGCAGAGTATTTGTAATTTTTAGCGTTCTTTGATTTTAATTTTATTGCCCATGTATTCTTTTGCTTGGGCATTGTAGCCGACTAATTGGTTTTCAATATATTTCTGTAATGTTATTTGGGGATTTTTTAGTTTTTGGTAACTTTTGGTGCATTCTGCCCTTAAAAGTTCAACTCCTCTATTATAAACATGCTGTGCTGTATTAATAATACTTTGCGGAATGTTATGCTTGGACATTTTTGAGGCAACAGAAATGTCAAATAGTCTGCGTTTGCTTAGTCCGCTCATTTCTCTGCCTTTTAAAGATTTGTTATTTGTCATTTTGCAGATTGCGGCTTCGTATTTTTTGTTTTTTAATGCCCAAACAAGTCCCTGTGTGTTTTCAATAATGGCAGTCCCCTTATTGAATGTCATATCCAGCAAAGCTTCTTTAATACTTTGCGGGAGTTTATCGTAGTTTTTCTTTCCGCCCATAATATCCCAGAGGTTTTCTTCCATTTTAAGCATGTCATTTACAAAAAGTTCCAGAACTTCTTTGTTTGTGAGATTTTTCTTCTCTCCTGCTTTGTAAAGGTGTCCTATACCTATGGTTAGATGTCCTTCATCATCTCTGTATGGTGTATTGTGAAATTTGTTGTCAGAAAAGTTTTTTCCGTCTTCAATTTGTTTTAATTTTTTTACAAAATCAACGCTTACACCTAATGCTGTTGCTGCATCTGAAAGATTGTTTATATTTTTGGCGGTTCTTGTAGGTGGAATTTTTAAGACATCACCTATTTGCAACTTTGTTGCGCTGTTTTTATCAAGACCGTTAATCATAAGGATTGTTCGTTCTTCCACGTTGTATTTTTCCGCTAAAGTTGAGGGGTGTTCGCCTTTTTGTAATTTGTGGGCTGGATTGTTTCTAGTCTTAATAAAACGACTTCTTTGCTGTTCGAGCTTGATTTCGTCGTCAGATATTTCGCTCATCATAGGAATTTCGTTACGGTTTGTGTTTCCGCCGGTTGGCATTCTCAAAATTTGTCCAATGGAAAGAGAATTGTCTTTTAAGCCGTTTGCCTTTTTTAGTTCGTCAACAGAAACTCCCATTGATTTGGCGATTGAATACAATGTTTCTCCAGCCTTTACTTTATGTCCTTTGGGCTGTTGCTGTGTTATATTAAAGTTGAAATTTATTTCTGTCACTGTAGTCCTCTTTTAGTTCAGCATTGTTTCTTCAATTGCATCTGCTATGCATTGCGCGTATTTTTTCTGGTCGTAATCTGATAGCAGTGAATTTGTGATTTTTTCATTTGCTATGTTGCCTATTTCAAGCAAAGATGACGGGATTCCTTTTGCTGCACGGTTAACGTATAAATTGTCTTTATCAGGAGTCGGGGTTAATGCTATAAAGCCTTGATTTACGTGTTTATTGATATTATCGGCAAGTTCTTTATCAATATCTTTTGTGTATCTTACCGTACATTTTTTAGTGTCAGGTTTGTCTTTGGCAGATTCAACGTGAACAGATAAAAACAGCATATCTGACTTATCTGTAGAATTCATTAAATCTCGGACATTATCATCACCTTTTTTGCCTGCTAGCATGTTTTCAAGATATTTTTGAGCGTGCATGCCGCCGTTTTTTACTGCTCCGGAAACTATAACCACTTGTGCGCCTCGATTTCTTAAATTATCGGAGATTTTTTCCACGTAACTTTGTGCAACACGCCATTCTTCTATCGGCATTTCTTCACCTTCGGCGTTTTTGACAGAGAGGACTGTTCCTGCGTCAAAGAAACCATTTTTTTGCTGATATCCGCCGTGTCCCGGGTTTAGTATAACTACTTTTCCCGATAGATTACCGTCAGTTGTCGGTTCAAGCACTTCTGTTACGGCTTCAAGTTTTTTTGTTTCTGTATTGTAATTTGGCAGTGGTCTTACGATAAACGGATCTTTTACATCTTTAAAGCCCTTATCTCGTTTACCTCCGCTTAATGCCCAGGATTTTAATGTCCCTGCATTTACGAAATTACCGTCACGGTCTTTTATTGTTGTCATAGTCGTTGGTGTAATGTCTTTACTTTTGCCTCCGTTTGTCGAGTGGAAAATTTCGTTCGGGTAAACTTTTCCGCTCAAATGAGAAGCGTTGCTTCCTGTATTATCTGTTCTCGCTTGATTGCGGCTTGCCGGACCTTCAGCTAGGTCAGGATGTATAATTCCGTTAATAATTCTGTCCATTTTTTTTGTGGAAACAAATCCCCAGGAATCAAATTCTTCATTCAGATTGTTAATGAATTCTTCTCTCTGTTCTCTGTTTTTAATCCCTTTTTTTTCTGCGACTAAATCATAAATTTTTGTCATTGCAGATTTTCTAGCTTCTTTGTCGCTGCTCCATTCATCAGAAATCATGTTTATTAAGCTTTTGCCATATTTCTCCTGAAATTTTTCAACGACATCTATCACATTGGTTTTGTTAATTTGGTTAAACACATTATCGAAAGCTTCTTTGCCTACCGCTCCTTTGTAATCATCTGCAGCTTCTTCAAGTTTATCTGCAATGTCTTCCGCTGTAAGTGGTTTCGCCTGTTCCGTTTTGGGTTGAGGTTTCGTTATAGGAGTTTGTGCCGAGTTTGTTGCAGGCTGTTTTACTGTTGTGTCTTGTGTTTGGGTAGGATGTGTATTTTTGTTATTTTGTGGAAATATGTAAAAATATTCATCCTTTTGCGGTTTGTAATCTTTTGGTATCCCGTTTAGGGTACAAAGTTGTTCTAATGTCATTCCGTTTTTTCTGGCAATTGAGGCGAGTCCCATTCCTGAGTCGATTTTTGCAGTTGGAATATTTTTAATTCGTTGCCCTTTTTGTAATGTGTCCTTCGTCAAACCTGTCATGTTTTTAAAATCAGTCAGTGACATGTTGAATTTTTTTGCGATAGAAGTTAAGGTTTTGTCGTCACTGCTTACGCTGACAATAAATTCACCATTTTCTTTGGCTTCACGTTTGATTTTTTCTGAATCTGTACCGGTTTGAGTTCCGTTAGTACCTCTGGTTTTGGAACTTATTTCAATTTTTAAATTCATAGTTCATCCTTCTAAACTTCTACACGTAAAAAATAACGGTATTTTAAAAATAAACTTTAAAAAATACAGTCACTGTGTAAAAAAACTTTACAATAAGTTTTATGTGTTAAAAATCCTATCGCCTGCGTCGCCCATTCCGGGTACGATATACCCCTTATCGTTCAGGTAATCATCGACTGCTGCAGTTGTTATTTCAATATCAGGATAATGTTTTTGAATATTTTCAATTCCTTCCGGTGCTGCAATAATACAAATAATTTTTATATTATCAATAGGAATACCTTTATCCGCATAAAGTTTAATCGCTTCAATAAGCGTATTTCCTGTTGCAAGCATCGGGTCTGTCAGGTAAATATAGAAGTTTCCCGGATTAGGTGCTTCCATCGGCACTTTGTTGTAATACCAAACCGGTTTTAAGGTTTTTTCATCTCTGTACATTCCGATATGTCTAATGCAGGCTTGCGGAAGGATATCAATTGCTTCATCCGTAAATATAAGTCCGGCACGAAGAATGGGAGAGATTATAAGATTGATATCAGGGTCAATGACCTTTGTTTTGAATGTAGTTAAAGGGGTTGTCACTTCTTGTTCTACCAGCGGAAGATTTTTTGAGGCTACATATAAAAGACATCTGGTGATTTTTCTTGTCGCAATTCTCACTCCTTGTGAAGTTGTATTTTTATCCCGCATTACTTTTAAATTTTCAAGTACAACAGGGTTTGTAATAATATTGATTTTTTCTTTATTCATTTTTCAAATCCTTCAATTTCTTTTTAATATCCTGTCTGTTTTGTTGTAAGTTATCTATCAAAATATTGAGTTCATCTAAATCATCTTTATTCTTTTGCAATGAGGCATGTCCTTTTTTAGGCATAAACCCTCCCATTTCGCTTGCAAAATGCGAACCTCTTATTATCATAGAACCCAATTTGTCAAACATATCATCAATAAGACCGATAGAATCATTTAATCTCATCGGACGCTTGGTCACAATAAGTTTGTTTGTTGCAAGGCTTTGTTCGTTTGGCGGGTATATTTCGATTGATTTCGAACCGCCAAGTCCGTTAAATTCCACGGTTACTATCGCCCCTTTTGGGATTGAAGTGTTTTTGTCGCTAAGGATAAATTTTACGTAAACAGTGTCGCCAACTATTTTAACCTTTTCAACGTGTCCGATTGGAACGCCCATCATTCTGACAGGTGAGCCGACAATAATTCCGTCTACGTCCTGTAGAAATATTTGATATGTTTTAAGCTCTTTTTTCTCTTTGTAATTATGATATCTAATGCCAAATATTACAAGACTAATTATAAGAATCCATATTATGGCTTCTGCCCATTGAAGAAGTTTAAATTTGTCTTTGATATTCATGGCTTTAATTATAGCATGATTTTTGCTACTTGCGAAAATTTTTTTTATATATTATTATTAAGTTAATAAAAATAAAGAAATGAGGTTTACATATGGAGCAAATAATTAAAGTAGCATGGGATTTGAACGAAAATACCGAAAACAGATATCAATTAGTTTATGAAATTGCAGAATTGGCAAAGAAACTTGTTGATGAAAATCAAGCTAAAAAGGCTCATGATGAGTTTGTTTTCGAAGAAAATTACGATACAGGATATACAAGAGAAAATCCTGTTGAACATGCTATTATGGTTAAAGCTTCAGAAGCTGACGATAATCGTTTAGTAGGTTAATATAAGTTATTTAAAGACACATGGTATTTTATTGCTGTGTGTCTTTTTGTGAGAAAAAGGGGTATTAGGGCTAATGGAATCTACAGTTAAGTTTATTGAGGAAAAAGTAAAAGGTTTTAAACCGGAGATTGGAATTATTTTGGGTTCAGGGTTAGGCGAACTTGCAGATGAATATTGCGATATGGCAATTTCTTACAGTGAAATTCCTGGATTTATAAGTTCGACGGTTAAAGGACATAAGGGAAGGCTTGTTTTTGCCGAAATTTCAGGAAAAAAAGTTGTGATGATGCAGGGTCGCAGTCATTTTTACGAAGGTCATACAATGCAGGAGATTACTTATCCTGTAAAAGTTATGAAAAAACTTGGCGTCGAAACTTTAATTCTTACAAATGCTGCGGGTGCCGTTAATGAAACTTATAAGCCGTCGGATTTGATGATTTTGAAAGACCATATTAATTGTATGGGGACAAATCCTCTTATCGGAGCAAATGATGAAACGCTTGGCGAAAGATTTCCTGATATGTCGGAAGTTTATAAAAAAGATTTGCGTGAATTGGCTGGGAATTGTGCGGAGGAGCTTTCTATTGATATAAAAGAGGGCGTTTATCTTGCTAATTCTGGTCCATCATACGAAACTCCTGCGGAAATTCACATGGCAAGAATGTTCGGTGCAGATGCTGTCGGAATGTCAACCGTTCCTGAGGCAATTGTTGCAAATTACTGCGGGATGAAAGTTCTAGGTATAAGCTGTATTTCTAATGCTGCAAGTTCTGCAAACGGGGATAAATTGTCGCATGCAGAAGTTATTGATACAACTGCAAAGGCTAAAGCTAAATTTAAATCATTAATCTTAAGATTTATTGACAAATAATAATACAAGTTTTAAAATGTATTTACTGAATTAAGGAAAGCATGGGTGAAATTCCCACACTGGACCGCAACCGTAAAAGTCGGAATGCTTATTTCAGTTGTTGTTACCACGGAAATCTGGGAGATTTTTTTTATGAAGAATGTATTATTAAACAACGGAAATGTTGTGGCTTTGAATTCGGCTAAATCCTCGTATATGTCACAACCGAACACTAAAGAACAGGATTTGAATAGTTCGCTTGTCGACAGTTATTTAAAACAGCTTGACTGGCAGGTGAAAGAAAATTCAAATATGTCTTATTCAATTCAGGGACTTAATAATTATATTGCGTCTGAAATCAGTAAAAAATACTGGCTGAATAAGATTTATCCTGAACATATTAAAAATGCACATATATCAGGAGATATTCATATTCACGATTTAAATATAATTTCAGTTTATTGTGTTGGTTGGGATTTAAAAGACTTATTGTCAGAAGGTTTTACCGGAGTTAGAGGTAAGGTAGAAAGTTCTCCGGCAAGACATTTTAGAACTGCCCTCGGGCAAGTTGTTAATTTTATGTATACAATGCAAGGGGAAGCTGCAGGAGCGCAGGCTTTTTCAAATTTTGATACTCTGCTTGCTCCATTTATCAAATATGACGGACTTAGTTATGATCAAGTGAAACAAGCTATACAGGAATTTGTTTTTAATATGAATGTTCCAACTAGAGTTGGGTTTCAGACTCCGTTTACTAACATAACAATGGATTTGACAGTACCTTCTTATTATGCAGATCAGCCGGTTATAATTGGCGGGGAATTGATGGATGAAACTTATAAAGAATTTCAGGCTGAAATGGATATGCTGAATAAAGCTTTCTTTGAAGTTATGATGGAGGGTGATTCTGCTGGGAGAGTATTCACATTTCCTATTCCTACGTACAATATTACAAAAGATTTTGATTGGGATAATAAAAATCTTGACGGTTTGTGGGAAATGTCTGCAAAATACGGTATCCCTTATTTTTCAAACTTTATAAACTCTGATATGTCACCTGAAGACGCTCGCTCGATGTGCTGCCGTTTAAGAATTGATAATCGGGAACTTGATTATAGAGGGGGAGGGTTGTTTGGCTCAAATCCTTTGACAGGTTCTATTGGTGTTGTTACAATTAACCTTCCTAAGATTGCAGATAATGTAAAAAATAAAGGCGAATTCTTTGAAAATCTTTCAAAGCAAATGGAAACGGCAAAAGAAAGTCTTGAGATAAAGCGTGCTTTACTTGAGGATTTGACGGATAAAAATCTTTATCCTTATACAAAGTTCTATTTGCGTGATATAAAAGCTCGTTACGGTGTTTATTGGAAAAACCATTTTTCTACTATAGGTTTAATCGGTATGAACGAGGCTTGTCTAAACCTTTTGGGAGATGATATCGGAAGTTTTAGAGGAAAACAGTTTGCCCTTGAGGTAATGGATTTTATGCGGGCAAAAATTGTAGATTTCCAAAAAGAAACCGGACATAATTATAACCTTGAAGCGACTCCAGGGGAGGGAACTTCCTATCGCCTTGCGAAATTGGATAAAAATCATAAGTATCCGTACTTCACAAATTCGACACAATTGCCTGTAAATTACAGTGATGATATTTTTGAAGTGCTTGATCATCAGGATGATTTGCAGACAAAATACACCGGTGGAACAGTTGTTCATATTTTTGCTGGAGAGAGAATTTCGAACATAAATACTATGAAAAATTTTGTGAAAAAAGTTTGCAACAATTACAAACTTCCGTATTTTACATTTTCTCCGACTTTCAGTACTTGTCCAAATCATGGTTATGTAGCTGGAGAACATTTTAAATGTCCGGAGTGCGGGGCAGAATGTGAAGTTTATTCCAGAATTGTCGGTTATATCAGACCGGTAAATCAGTGGAATAAGGGTAAGCAGATGGAATTCCGCAATAGAACCGTATTTGAAGTTGCGGATGGATGCTGCAAATGATAATTGGCGGATTGCAAAAAACTTCTTTGTTGGATTTCCCTGACAAAATCAGTGCAATAGTGTTCACAGCGGGATGTAATTTCCGCTGTGGCTACTGCCATAATCCTGAACTTATTAATTCAATTGCCCCTGTTCAGGATGTTTTCGAATTTTTAAAAACTCGTGTGGGAAGACTTGACGGAGTTGTAATTACGGGTGGAGAACCATGCTTACAAAAAGATTTGCCAGAGTTTATTAAAAAGATTAAGTCCCTTGGGTTTGCGGTTAAGCTTGATACTAATGGCAGTTTTCCGGAGATGCTTGCAACGGTTTTGCCTGATATTGATTATATCGCTATGGATATTAAAGCACCGCTTGAAAAAAATCAGGATATTACAGGCTGGCATGGTTGTATTGATGATATCGCCAGAAGTATTCAAATGATTATGAATAGCGGTGTTGATTATGAATTTAGGACAACAGTCGTTAAGGGACAGTTAGAATTTGACGATTTTCAGCAAATAGGAAAACTTTTAAACGGTGCAAAACGTTATTATTTACAAAAGTTTGTTCCTTCAAAGGTTTTGGATGAAACTTTTTGTGCAAAAACGTCTTACTCAGATACTCAATTTGAAACATTTATGATAATGCTTAGAACTTATATAAAAGAGGTTTATTTACGTTAACAAGTAAAGATTTCTTAATGTATTCTCGAGAGCTATTCACTATTTAAAATGTGTGGAGTACAATATGCATATTATGAGTGTTGAAGAACAATTATATTCTGACGTCCCTCCTACAAAATTGAGGAATAAAGAGGAGAAATTTAAACCGGCAAAGACAAATAGGTTCTGGCTTACGATAGCCAGTTTGTTTTTCTTTAATATGCTGCAGAACAGATTTTTTGCATTTAGATATAAAGGTGCAGAAAATGTTATGGAAAAAGGTGTGCCTACAATTCTTTACGCTCCTCATTGCAACTGGTGGGACGGAATTGTCATGTATAATATTACACACAGAATTTTTCATAAAGAAATCAGATTGATGATTGAAGAATTAAATCGTTTTCCGTTGTTAAGACGCGGGGGCGGGTATTCTGTTTGTAAAAAATCGCCGCAGTCAGCGATGAAAGCTTTGCAGTATTCTGTTGACGTAGTTGGTGATTTGAAAAATATTTTGTGTATTTTCCCGCAAGGTATAATCAGACCGCCTCATTTCAGACCGTTTGAGTTTCAGACAGGGCTTGCGTATATTGCACAGAATGCGGTTAAACGTTACGGCAAAGTAAATCTTGTTCCTGTTGCGGTTGATTACTGTTTCTTTAGAGATAACAGACCGGAAGTTGTTGTGAAGTTCGGGCATAGATTAGAATTGACCGATGCGTCTGTCGGCAGGAAAGAATTAACCCATATTCTTGAAAATAGCATGACTCAAACTTGTGATGAACAATTTCAGGAAGTTTCTCATGGAGAAATTACAGATTATAAAATTTTGTTTAAACAGCATTTGAAGTGGTACAGAAGAATAGAACAAAGGCTGAAACGTATTGATGTTCCGCCTGTTGCTGATGTATAAATTACCGAAAAGCTCCCATCTAGGGAGCTTTTTTAAGCGTTATAGCGTTTGAAAGTTTTTTCAATATTCTTATCTATTACTGATTTGACCGTATCGTATTCCGTTGTCAGGGCGGAGATTTCCGTATCAAGATTTTTCATCTTCATATCAATAATATTTTCTTTTGTATTAATTTTTTGTTTTTCTCGGTTGTATTTTGCCTCTGCCTGAGCGACAGCTTTTTCGTCGGTAACTTCTTTTACGTAAGTATTTGTTGAGTAATTGCCCTGATAGTAATAACCGTCATCAGCAAGTGTAGACATATACATTGCGCCTGATTTAAGCATTTCTTCAAGGTAATCGTTATCTTCAATTTTTTCGTTTTCAGTCCATCCGTTTAAACAAATCTGGTTGAATAAAGCATCATAGAAACCGGCTACAAGCAGGTTATCACCTGATGTATCCACATCTGTTACATATTCAAATGTGAACATATCGTCTACGAGTTTACTCTGTTCGCGGAGGTTTTCAACGTGGTATTGAGATTCACCGATACCTTCCATATATTGTGCAAAGTAGGTTAAATATCCTTTAGCCATGTTTGAAAGGCTTAAACCATAACCGCAGTTATAACCATCACCGAGGTTGTGATAGTAGATATAGCCCATATAGGCGTCGTGGTTGTTTTTAGCCCATCTGCTTGGATGTTTAGAGCTTCTTCTTTTATCTTTTTTGTAAAGAGCGGCATTTTCAGGATCATCTGCATTATTAGATAATGCTTCTACAGATTCCATAACTTTACTTTTTGCATAGGCTAATGCTGCCTGAGTATATTCGTCTCCGGTATCTAATAATCCTTCAACCGCAGTAAACATTTGATCCCAGAAGCTGGAGGTCGCTACCATATCGACTATGGATTTCCTACCAAATTCCATGTCGCCAACTTTTTCATTATCGTGCTGCAAACCGTAAATACCGATTTTACCTTCAAGAAGGTCACCGAGTGAACATTCAAAGTTATCAGGATATTCCTGACCTGTAGCTGTATCGTAAAATGTCAAATC
>USHE01000004.1 GCA_900554385.1 uncultured bacterium
TGTTGCGATTATGGATGCGGATAAGGAAGGCTTTTTGCGCTCTGAAACAAGTTTAATCCAAACGATTGGACGTGCTGCACGTAATGCCTGCGGGGAAGTTATTATGTATGCGGATAAGATTACGGATTCTATGAAGGCTGCAATTGACGAACCCAACAGGCGTCGTGAAATCCAAATTGCTTACAATAAAAAATACGGTATTATTCCGCAAACTATCAAAAAACCGATTGAAAACAATCTTCTTTCGCTTGTTGCAAGCTATCGTGATCTTGAAGATATTGTTGCAGAGGAAATGGTTGATCTCGGCAGTGAGCAAAAAGATTTACCGAAACTTATTGATAAACTTGAAAAAGACATGCATAAAGCCGCCAAAATCCTTGACTTTGAGCGTGCAGCCGAAATTCGTGATAAGCTAAAAAAGCTCCGTGAAATGGTGAATAAGAAATAAATTAGTGTATTGTCTTTTTTATTTCTTCTTTTTCTCTGAACGCAAATACTTCTTCGCTTAGCTGAGCAAGGTAATTTGCGGCAATTGTCAGGTTATACATAACAGCAATACACCAGATGAAATTGATTACTGCATTATCAAGCCCTACAAAAAGCCAGAACATGTATGTTATGAAACCAATTACTACTGCTGCTATTATGTATAATTTCACAATTAAATATGAAAATGTCAAAAATGCATCACCATAGGCAATACATACTTTCTTCACATTAAACGTTTCAAAAACATTTAATCTTCTTATAAATACAATATATACCGAAACAGGAAGTGCAATAAGGAACAACCAAACAAATATATCCGCAGTCATTTTTAGTGTTGCGTCGGCAATCTTGATATAACTGCATATAACATTTCCCAAGAAATACGTAACTCCCAGTGGAACTCCCATTGCAATTATTGTCTTGAATCCGGTCCAAGCCATTGAAAGTAAATTCGCACCCGGAACAAGTTCTGACTTCTTGTCAATTACGTTAAATGCAGATTCTGTTAAAAATCCGATGAGAATAAGTCCGAATATACTTCCAAAGAACATTAAGAAGCCTGTGTTATGTTCCATATACAAAGCTCTGCAAATATATAACGGAATTGCCCATATTAAAAGTTTTAATCCTGTGAAACTTTCACCTATTGTGCTGTCATAAGCTTCTTTTAAAGATGCCACTTTATACCTCCATAATTACTATGTTCTTATTTTAACATTTTTTTTCTAAAAAAACAACTTTTTTACTTGAATAGCTTATCGTTTAATTTGTATTTGGTATTTTTACAATAAATTCAGCCCCTTCACCTTCTTTACTTTTTAGGCTTATTTTTCCGTTGTGGAGTTTTACGAGTTCTTTTGTTATGGTTAATCCGAGTCCTGTTGAATTTGCGGTTTGTGATATTTGTTCAAATTTATTAAAGATTTTTCGATGGTATTTCTCCGGTATACCGCAGCCGTTGTCTTTTACTGATATTGTCAGATATTTTTTTGTTTTTGATGCGCATATTAAAATCTGACCGTTTTTTTGTGTAAATTTGATGGCATTACCAACTAAATTCAGCAATATCTGTTGTATTTTTTGATAATCAGCAGTTAGTTCAATAGCTTTATCAATGTTAACAATTACTTTTATATCTTTTTTCCGATAAAGAGGTTTTAGGATATTTAATGCTTCCTGAATATTTAAAAAAAGGTTAAATTGTGAGATATTGAGCCGCACTGTTCCGGATTCAAGTTTTGACATGTCGAGAATTTCGTTCACCATTGTTAAAAGGTGTATTCCTGCAATTTTTATATCGCCCACGTATTCAAGCTGCTTAGCATTTAGACTGCCTGCAAGCTGCCAGTGAAGTAAATCCGTGTATCCTATGATTGAATTCAGGGGGGAACGCAGCTCGTGCGACATATTTGAGATGAATTTATTCTTTATCTTATCTGCTTCCACTGCTTTTTCGTAGGCTGTATTTTTGTTTCGGATACCCTCTCCAAGCATTTGAAGCTGGGTTTTTACAATGGAATTTATTTCTATTTCTTTAATAATATTTGAGATAACAGTAGCACAGGTTTCAAATACGGTTATTTCTTGTTCTTTAAATACTTCATTTCTGCCAATTTTTATTATGCCGTATTGTGTTTTATTAAAGCTGAGTGGTGCAGTCACTGTAAACTCACAGTAGTTGATTTTTCCCTCGGAATATATTAAGTCAGTATCTTTGCCGTTTAAAAAGCTGATATCTGCAGCTGCAAACGGTATTATATCATTTAGAATTTCAAAGATTTTGGTTTGAGCATTCTCTGCATCTATTTTTTCGGAATAGAAATTTTTTATTTTTTCAAGTGAATTCTTGTAGTAATCTTTCAACGTTATTCCTTATACCCTATAAATGTTAAGTTCCTCATATATCCTTCGTAATCCAGTCCGTAGCCGACGACAAACTTATCATCTATTTCAAATCCGTAATAATCAGGCTCAATATCAGTTTTTCTCGTAATTTTTTTATCAAGAAGTGAACAGAATTTTGTTGATTTTGTGTGAAAATTTGTGTGCATAAAATCCATTAAAAATTTTGCAGTTAAACCTGTATCAACAATATCTTCAATGATAAGTACATTTTTGCCGTTTAAATCAGGCAAAGATATATCAACGGCATTTACTTTTCCGGAAGTGTTGAAGCCTGTTCCGTAGCTTGAAAGTCTTATAAATTCCATTTTTAAAGGCATATTGAGATGTTTTACCAGATCTGTTGCAAACATTACAGCGCCTTTTAAGACGCAAATGGCAATGACTTCTTCTCCATTGTAGAATTTATTCATTTCATCCGCAAGTTCTTTTATTCTTCTTTGAAGTTGTTCTTCACTGAACAAAACCTTTAATTCTTCACTTTTCATTATAACCATCCTTTTTTACTAATTGTAGCATGTGTGTCGGGGTTGTGACAACTTTTATTTTTTCACTCAATCCAAGTCCTCCCGCCCATAAAACTTCATTCTCCTTGCATAGAAGTATGATTTCATCTTTTTGGTGATTAGGGATTTTCTTTTCGTTAAGATATTTTTTGAATTTCTGCGAGCCTTTCGTGCCTAGAGGAAAAATAATATCACCATTTTTTCGGTGTCTGAGTGTGAAATTTGTGTCCTTTAAAGATACATAAGCTTTCATATCTTTATCTTGAGGGTACTCTTTTATTTGTTCGTTAAATTTTTTTAGTATAAATTTATAATCTTTAAAATCGTATGTACCTTCTGCTTTTATCTGAATTTCTTCTGAATTTTGCGTGGCTGAATTTATAAATTCAAATTTATTCTCGTTTACAAAAATCCATAAATTTGATGTTACCGAGGCTTTTTTACCTGATTTAGAAGCCGCATTTTTTTTTATAAAATCTACAATTGATGTAATTTTGCTCCTGTCGTATTCAAGATTGTTTCTTACAAAATAATCGTGAATTAAATAATTTTGTGCAGCATTACCGAGTCGCAAAAATTTTTTAGTGGAATTACTTGTTTCCTGTTTAAGTTTGCTCATATATTCATTTACAAGTTCAGTCGTTTCGTCGGCATTTGTCGAGAGTGTTTGCAGGGCTTTGGGATAATGTTCATTAATTTGTGCGATAAGCGGAAGAATTTTATGGCGTATAAAATTACGTTTATATTTTACATCCTCATTAGAGCTGTCCGAAACTCCTTTGAGATTGTTTTCTTTGCTATTAAGTTCTATTTGCTGTCGGGTTACATTAAGCAGGGGTCTGTAAAAAATACTGCGCTGTTCGCTAATTCCTTTTAAGCCTACTATTCCTGTACCTTTTAGAATTCTGTATAAAACTGTTTCTGCTAAATCATCAAGGTTATGGGCTGTCAAGGCAGCTTGTGCGTTATATTTTTATACGCATTTTTGAAAAAAATTATAGCGGGCTTCTCTTGCTGCAGTTTCTGTGTGCGCAATATCAGAGGATAGTTTTTCTGTGTAAAATTCTATGTTATTGGTTTTACAGAAATCTTTGCAAAATTGTTCATCTCTTAGGCTTTCTTCTCCTCGCCAATTGTGGTTAAGATGAACTGCGATTACATCTAAACCAAGCTTTTTTACTATATCAACAAGGCATAAAGAATCGTAACCGCCGGAAAATCCTACGATTATTCTTTGATTTTCCAGTCCATATTTTTCCAAAAAACTTTTTACGGTTTCAGTTACATTCATTGTTGAAATTTTTTAACGCCTTCTTTTATTTCAACCGCATCAACTCCAAGTTGTTCCAATGCCTTCATTGCAAGGCTTGTTGGTTCTGTTGTTAGAGCAAGAAGCATGTGGGAGGATTCTATTCTTGATTTATGTTCATTTTTGGCTAATTCCCATGCAGCTTCCAGGACACGTTTTGCGCGCTGGGTAAAAACGATTTCCCTATCGTAGTATTCGTTGCCGAAACCTATAAGGTTTTCGATAACTTTTCTGGCATCCCTTATGTTAATTTCCAGTTCCGTGAGTACACGTGCGCCGATGCCTGTCGCTTCGCCAAGAATGCCAAGCAAAAACATCTCTGTCCCGACAACATTGCGTCCGAGTCTGCGGGCTTCTTCTTTTGCAAGTCTTAATATTGTCAGAGTTTCAGGCATTTGTTTTTCTATCGGCTTTATAATGGCGTGTGCCAAATCATCGTCTGAAATTTTAAGTTCTTTAAAAATTTCGTAAGCAAGCCCTTTTTTAGTTTTCAGAACCCCGAGGACAATGTGTTCCGGTAAAACCACGGAAGAACCAAGTTCTTTTGCTGTTTGCAGCGCCATATTCATTGTCGTGAAGGCATTTGGTGTAAATATAATCTGACGTCCTTCGTATTCAGCTTGTCGTGATTGAATATTTTCCAATTTTTCTTCAAAATCTTCCGCAGTAACGCCGTTATCAGATAATATTTTTGAGAGTTCTGAGTTTTTATCTTCCAGAATTGATGAAATAATCTGTTCAGTTCCCAAAATTTCATAATTAGAGGCTGAGAGCTTAGCAACAGCACGCTCAAAGACTGCTGTGGATTCTGCGCTGTCAAACAGAGCGTCTGCCGCATCACTTGCGTTTGATTTGTTTTCTTTGTTCTCATCAATTTCCGGATGATAAAGTTTTTTGATTTTTTTCTGTACAAGTTTTTCCAGAAGTGTTTTTGCCGTATAAACATCAAATCCGAGTTTTTCAAGCGTTTTTACATTGTTTGAATGCTTATCCGTTATCACTGCAAGAAATAAATGCTCGTATAAAATTGACGGATTTCCCGATTTGTTGGCTAAATCCAGTGTTCTCTTTAATATGTCTTTTACGTGATGGCTGAAATTTGCCTTTGCATTATCATGAATTTTTTCCGTAATTTCTATACTTTTGCAGATTTCCTCATAGAGATTTTCGTAAGAAATGTTGTACATCTTGAAAATTTTCAACGAAACGCCTTTTGCTTCTTTTGCTAGCGCGAGCAAAAGGTGTTCTGACAAAATGTACTCTGATTGCATTTCTTCGGCAATTCTTTGGGCTTCTGCTACTGCATTTATTGCTTTTTCTGTAAACTTCTCAAACAAAACTTATTCCTCGTCATCTATTTCATCTTCAAGGCTTTCCACATAGGCAGCAACCTTTTCAAATTCTGCATCGTCATCAATTGTTTCAAACAGATAGTCTTCGCCGTCTTTAGTAAGACGCATAAGCATTATTTCATCATCTTCGCCGGCTTCCGAGTCTGTTGGAAGAAGCAGTGCATATTCTTGTTCATCAACTTCAACAATATCAAACAGTTCTAACGTAATAACATTGCCGTTTTCATCTACAGTTTCGATTAGCTGATCATTTTCTTTTGCCATTTTTATCCTCTTTCTTTATTTTGTTCGTGACAGGTATTGTTCCAGTATAATACAAGCACTTTCAATATCAACAAGTCCTTTATTTTTTCTGAAATCAATTTTTTTATTTCTTAAGTTTTCTTCTGCCGTATCCGACGTTAGGCGTTCATCCTCATATATTATTTCATAATTTGGAATTTTTTTTGAAAACTCAATACAATCTTCTGCTTGAGAGCCTTGTGTTCCATCCATATTTAGAGGAACGCCTACAACAATTTTTTTAACATTATTTTCTTTTGCAATTTTTAATATTTCATCAAGTGCTTTGTTTTCAGGCTGGCGTGGGATAAATGAATGCCCGTTCGCAAGCATAAGCAGGTAGTCGCTTAAGGCTATTCCTATTCTTTTTGTACCTATATCTAAAGCCATCACTTTATACATTTTGCACCCATTTACTTTCTATTTTTGTAATTATGTTATCAAGTTCGTTGAGTGTAAACTTGTTATCATTTTCTTCTGTATTATATTTTAGTGTAAAATAGTATTCATAGATACTTTTTCTTAAGATATTTGTCAAAATTTCTTCAAATACGGATTTGTCGTTGTATATTGCAAGAATATTCGATTCTTGAGCATCATATTTATCATTCATTTTAAGGTATGCACAAGCTAAAAGTCTGTTATGCCAGGTTTCATATTCTTTAGGATAAAATATTTCGTATAAATATTGTTCAATCTTGGCATCAAAATCAACCTGATTTACATCTTCCTTTAATATTTTATTCAAATTATCTGTAAATGTTTCAAATTCACTGCTGTAATGGGCATCTAAAAACCAATGCTCCATCACATCAAGATTTTCAAGTTTTGCTTCCTGAGGAGGATATTTTGAGGTCAGAATAGTTTTGTAATCTTCTGTATCATAATCAATATCGGCAAGCAAATTTTTCCAGCATACATATTCATAAGGCAGAAGCCAGTTTGAGGCTTTTTGTTTTGATATATTTTCAGCGTGGAGTAAGATAGTTTTTAAATTTTTCGGAGGAATATTGAGAGATTTTTCATCCTTATAAAATCTTTCAATAATCTTGTCACATTCAAATTGTGAGATGTCGTTAAATCCGAAACAGTCACGGATACCATTATAATCATTTATTACAACGGCTACAAACTGAACTCTTTTTTCGTTATTAGTTCTTGAAAATATAAGAGCCTGATTTCCATGTCCGTCAGGATATGTAATACAGCATCTGTAAGGCTTTGACTCTGAAAGAAGCTGTTTGTAAAATTCTTGAGAGTTATCTTCTCTTATTCCGCCTAATTTTAATATTGACAAATTCTTTTTTATAAGCGGTTTCATGCTGTCTGTGACAAATTCATAAGCGGTATTCAGCGCATGATATGCAAGCTGCGATTTAGTGTTTCCGAGTATTGAAAGAGCTTCTCTCCCGACTTCCGAGTCAGGTTGGGATAAGAATACAGGAATGAGAATATTTGCAAGTGCGTCTTTTTCGTAATCTTCTGCAAGCGATTTTATTAGTAGAATTTTATCTTTTTCGTTTACTGCGCTTAAAAAATCCAGAAAATCAATCTGTACTTCCGGATTAACTATAGCTTTATCCAGCAGTTGTTTTGTGTCTTCTTCAATTATATCCTGGGCGTTTTCCAGATACCCTTCGTAATCTTCATATTTCCAATCGGTTTCTAAATCTCTCAAAAAATTAAGAACTATAATTTTTGCTTCAACAGAAGCAAGGTTGTTTTTTAGAATACTCCACAACTGGGTAGTAAGTTCTTCTTTCTCTACATATCTTTCAAGAAGCAGTTTTACTATATTTTCGCTGTCTGTTTTTATATTTATAAGTTCTTTAAACAATATTTTTGCAATAATATTTTTGTTGCATGCATCAAGAGCCTCAAAGTCAGCAGAAGAAACTTCCCCGCTATATTTTGAGTATTTCGAGATAATTCTGATTATTTCTGCTTTTATTTCAAAAGGATTAAGTTCTCTTACCATTATTTTCTGGCTTTCCCCCAAAATGCGTCAAGAATTTGCTGGGCTTCTGCAGAAGGCATTCTGTCGTTTAGAATAAGATATTGAACTGCTATCATTGCACATTCCGAGCAAATATTAACCCCGGGACCTTGTACCATCTTCAGAACTTGTGTGTTAGGTCTTTTGCAAAAGCTGCAATATACTACTTCCTGCTCGTTGTCAGTTCCGTAGTGTGAATCTTCCTTATGCTGTCCGCCTCTCTTTGCCCCTAATTTTACAACTTTATCATCCGACATGTTTATTCTCCTTTATTAGACCTTTTACACTATAGAAAATCTCATACGTTTATTGTAACTAAAATCTATAAATTTGCCAAATTTTTTTGCTTAATTTATAATAACTTCAAATATTAAACTTAACTTGCCCTGTATGGCGGGCGGTATTAACTAAAAGAAGAGGGATGATTTAAAATGAAAAAAGCACTTTTATTAGTCAGTATTCTTTTTATTTCGGTAGTAACTACAGCATGTATTAACAATTTAGCTGTTCAGGAACTGAATAACAAAGCCGCTGCATTTATGGAACAGGGCAATTATACGGAAGCTATTGAGCGTTTAAAGTCAAGTATTGACTTAGACAGTTCTTTGTATGAATCTCATTACAATCTTGCTATTGCTTATACAAAGGCGGAAGAATATCAGAAAGCAATTTCCGCTTATGAAAAAACAATTGAGTTGAAGCCTGATTTTGCAGAAGCTTATTACGGTGTTGCTGTTGTAGAGGAAGATTTAATTGCAGATTTAAACTCCGGTGTTTTAAGAGTTAATGAGGAAGGGCTGATTGAAAAATTAGATGATAACGATATTGCAGACGATGAAGATAAGGCTTTTGTTGTTTCAGGAAAAACGAAAGAGTACATTACATCTTTGACAGAAGCAGCTATTAAAAATTATGAATTATATCTTGATAAAAAAACGTCTGCGACAGATGCTGATGATGTGCAGAACCATATTAAAGATTTGAAACAGACTCTGAACTCATCTTCTACGCCGGCTTCAATTGCTCAGGAGTAAATTATGTTTCAATCTCCCGGGGATATTTTATTTAGGATTGGTGATTTTCCCATTTATAATTACGGATTAACTATGGCGTTGGCATGTATTACCGGTGTGAGTGTTGCTTATATTCTTTTTAAAAAGTTCAATCCTGATAAAAATTATGCTGCTTTATGGGATATGTCTGCTTACGTTGTTGTTGCAGGACTTTTAGGGGCAAGATTGTATTACTGCATATTAAATCCTGAATATTATTTTTCTAATCCTATAGAAATTCTTAATTTCAGAGAGGGCGGTTTGTCTATTCATGGAGGATTAATAACCGGTATTCTTGCTTTAATTTTTCTTTCAATAAAGAATAAATTGCCTGTGCTAAACGTACTGGATGCTTTCGCGTGCGGAGCCTCTGTAGGGCAGGCGATAGGTCGCTGGGGGAATTTCTTTAACTCGGAAGCGTATGGTTTTCCCACTGAGTTGCCTTGGAAATTATATATCCCGCTCAGTCACAGGCATGCTCAGTTAATAAATTTTGAATATTATCATCCTACATTTTTATACGAAAGTATTTTAAATCTATGTATATTTGCGATTCTCTGTTTTGTTATGAAAAAATATGCTAAAATGCGTCCGGGTATAACTTTATTTGTTTACTTGTTCCTTTATTCTGTTGTTCGTATTTTTGTGGAGTATTTCAGGCTTGATAGTGCTTTGGATGTATATGGAATTCCTATAGCACAGATAGTGTCAGGTGTGCTTATTCTTATCTCTGCTGGTGCAATTGTTTTTCTCAATAAAAATATCATAGTTTAAAAGGGTAGTCTTTTTTGAATTCCCAATTGTCAAGTTGGAGTAAATATGTGCAATTTCGTGGAGAGGTTTTACAACGTGTAAGTATTTTTCCCCTCGTATTATATATTGAAATATTATCATTAAATGCGCAAAACTTTTTTGTTCCACACATAATTTTTGTTGTGGCATCTGCGATATTATTCCCTGAGCAAAGTAAAAACGTAAATCTGTCATATCCGTGTTTATTCGGACGTTTATCTCCGTTTACATCAAGTATAAAGTCGTTGCAGCTGCCATTATGCATATATACTGTGCTGCCGTCTGCTAACCATATTTTAAAATCTAATCTTTCATTTGGATTTAAAGTCTTGGTTCCAGCTTTTATATATTTGAAATAATTTTTTAGATACTTATTAAAAAATGCTTCGGAGCTTTTACTATTATTAGTATGATCATACTCTCCATCTTCGTTATGAATATCACCAGCATTTTTTTCCCAATATTCCATTGGACCATTGTCTATTTCAGAGAGTAAAAGTGCTTGCTGGATACTCGAGTATAACTTTTTTATTGCTGCTGAGCGATGTTTATTTTGGTAATTTGCTGTAATTGACGGTAGTGTCATACTTGCTACTATACCTATAATTCCCAGTGTAATCAAGACTTCTGCAAGCGTAAATCCGATTCTATAATTCATCTATCCTCCATATTGTTCTCAATAAGACTACATACATATTTTTATTATAAACGAAAATTAAATTTATGGACAATAAGACTACAAAAATTTTACATTTAGGTCGTAAGATTTTTATGTTTCGTAAAGAAAAAGGTTATTCCCAGAACAAGCTTGCCGAAATGCTGGATATTTCGCGTGAACATCTTGCTAAGATTGAAACCGCCAAAAGATGCATAAGTCTGGGACTGCTTATTGATATTGCAGATACTCTGGGTGTGCAGGTTAAGGATTTAATTGATTTTTAACATTTTTTGTTCTAATAATAAATTTATGAAGGATATGAATGAACAAAAACCCCTAATCTGGCTTTCTTCTGCCCATTTTATAAATGATGTTTATACTGGCATGCTTAACCCGATTATGCCCTTTATTGCGTTAAAACTCGGAATTTCTATGGCTATAGCAACTGTAATCGTAAGTTTATCTCATATTTTTGCGTCACTTTTGCAGCCGATATTCGGGTTCTTTGCTGATAATATCAGAAGAAGGGCTTTTATTTTCTGGGGGCTTATAGCAACTTCGATTTTTATTTCGTTTGCGCCCAGTGCAAACCACGTATTAACTCTTTTGATTTTTATAATCCTCGGAAGCCTTGGATCAAGTTTTTTCCATCCGCAGGCGTTAGGCTTTGCTGTAAGATTTACAACAGGTGATGCTGTTCGAAATATGGGAATTTTTATCGGGCTTGGAACTCTCGGTTTTTCTTTCGGTCCGATTGTGTCCGCCGCTGTTACTCAATATGTCGGGCTTCATTCAATGCCATTTCTTGCAATCCCGGGGCTTTTTGTTGCAAGTTTAATGTTTTTGTTTGTTCCGAAGATTTCAAATTCAACAGAGGCAAAAACTCATCATGACTTTATCAAAACGTTTAGGGATATTTTTTCTAACAGAAGGTTGAATATTCTTAATCTGATAGCTATTTTAAAAACACTTGTAACAACATCAAGTTCGATTTTACTGCCGTTTTTGTGGCGTAATATGGGATATAAACCTTTTAAAATAGGGGTCGCATTATTTGCATTCAGTTTTGCGGCAGGCATTGGTTCTTTTATTAGCAGAAGTGTAGAACAAAGGCTTGGAGCGCGGGCAGTATTGGCGTTTTCAATGGTTTCAACTTTCCCGTTAATGATATTATTTGCTCTATCATATCAAATATTTCCGCTTGTTTCTTTTGGAGTTTTCGTTTTAATGGGATTTTGTACAGGTATGGCAATGCCGGTCACGATGGTTATGGCACAGAGTACACTGCCTCAGTATAAAAGTATTATCGGCGGATTTATTAACGGATTTTCGTGGGGTATTGTTGCAATCGCTCTCTCTTTTGTCGGGTTTGTCGCGCAGGCTAAAGGTATAATTCCTGTGCTTCTTGTTATTACTCTTATACCGGCTGTTGCATCATATCCTGTTCTTAATAAACTTTTCAAAAATGTTCATAATATTTTGTAATATTTTCTTTTATATTGACAAAAAAATGTTGCTTTAGTTTTAATTTCTACATTGAAAGGATAAATAGCCAATTATGCGTGTAACTAATAATTATAATCAGTTTCGACATCAAAGTTTTGGTATGGCTCTAAAAATTAAAAAAGGAGCGGATAAATTTTTACATGAGCAGAGCCTTGATACTTTAAAAAGATTAGCTTCAGAAGGGGAGAACATGAAGAACTTTAAGTTCTGGGATCTTGAAGTTGACAAAAACGGGTTAAGAGTTGCATCCGAAAAATACGGACACGCCTATAGAAACCCCGAGTTTCGCTTTTGTTCCGACGACCTCCTTGGGATTGATGCTGTATATGATGGTAATAATACCAGTGCCAGAGGTGAAATTTGTTCGATAATATTTGAGTTAAAAGATTCAAAAAAAGCCGCACGTGAATATGCAAAGATAAAAAATATGGAAGATCTGGATGAGTTATATATTGAATTGACTAAACTCCTTGAAGCTGAGGCAATTGAGGAGTGTACTGCCGATGCCCAAAAAGAACAATTAATATCAAAGCTTATTAATAAATTTGGTATTAAATAACGTAAAACTTCTATAATACGAGAAAAGCGGATTTTTTTGAAATCCGCTTATTATTCTAAACCTGTATATCTAAATTCCTGTTCATTTCTTGCTGCTGTCTTTTTTGAGCGGCTTTTTCCTGTAAATAGGATATTTTATACAATAAACTGTTTGAAGCTAAATCAAGGCTTAATTTTTTGTCTTTTTCATGAAGCATAGTTAAATCATGCTCTCCCCCAAATGCGCTTACATTCGTAAAAGAATTTGCAGCATTCATCATATTCATAGCCGCATTATTCATATTATGTAACGCATTAAAACGTGCAATCGACGAAACTAACATTTACTAACCTCAAAACATGTTTACCACCTTATAAGCATATAACACTTGAAAATATTTTGCAATAGTTAAAAAGTATTAGTTAATATATTAATTTTTGTAACAAAAAATACACGAGTTGAAATTGAGTTATGAGTATATACTTTATATATATACAGAGAGATAAAACATTAAATAAACACAAAAAGAGAGAGAGTATTAAGATTTCCGTTTGAACAAGAGAGAGAAAATTTATTCCTATTCCTACCTTCCTAAAACAAATTTAAAGCCCCTATGAAGGGGCTTTTTTTTTTATTTTATTGAACCTACTTTGTGGATTTTGATAAAGTTTGTGCCGCCGATTAAAAGTTCAGGTACAGAACCTGTAAATATCAGCGTATCACCGTCATTTACGTTATCCATGTGGCGTTTGATGAATTTATCAATAGTTTTTACTGTCTTTTTGTCGATTTTGCCGTCAAAGTTCATCGGCACAGGGAACACGCCTCTATAAAGCTTTATAGAACTGCAAATTCTCTTATCAGGGCAGCAGGCAAAAATTGGAACGCTTAATCTGCCTTCGGAAAGAAATCTTGCTGTAATTCCACTTTTTGTCAGTGCCATTACGGCTTTTACGTTCATTTTTTTACACATGTCAGCAATAGACATGCTTAATGCCATTGCTTGATTATCTTTTTCTTCTTCTATCATCTTTCTAGGGAATTTGTTTTTTCTCATGAAAGGTGAATCTTCTACTGTATCAGCAATTTTTTTCATCATTTGTACTGCTTCAACAGGATATGCGCCTGCTGCGGTTTCTCCTGAAAGCATAATAGCATCTGTACCGTCCAAAATTGCATTCGCAACATCGGAGGTTTCTGCACGTGTTGGAATAGGATTTTCAATCATGCTTTCCAGCATTTGGGTTGCTACTATAACAACTTTATGTTTAACATTTGCTTTCTTGATTATTGTTTTTTGTACGATTGGAACTTTTTCAGTAGAAATTTCAATGCCTAAATCGCCTCTGGCAACCATAATGCCGTCAGAAACTTCGATAATTGCATCAATATTATTTACAGCTTGTGGCTTTTCGATTTTTGAAATTATTTTAATATCTTCTCTGCCGTAGCTTTTTAAAATTTCTCTGAGTTTAACAACGTCATCAGATTCTCTGACAAATGAAAGTCCAAGGTAGTCTATGTCATTTTTAACCGCAAATTTGACAAATCTCAAATCGCGTTCGGTTAAAACGTCAATACTTCCTGTAGAGCCGGGAATATTTATTCCTTTTCTTGGTTTAAGGGTGCCGTCAGTCAGCACTTTTGCATAGATAATCTCATTTTCAACTTTTTGGACTTCAAGTTGGATTTTGCCGTCGTCAATTAAAATCAATTCGCCAATTTTAACATCATTAGCCATACCTTTGTAGTCTACAGGCAAGATGTCATCTGTTATTGTATCCTGATGACGGAATTTTAATATTTCACCTTTTTTTAACTCTATAGGCTCTCCAATGTTGCCTATTCTGATTTTAGGACCTTGTAAATCCAAAAGCACAGGGATTAATTGATGTTCTTCCTGCTCTATTTCTCTTATATATTTCAGATTTTGACCGTGAAATTCTTCATCTCCGTGCGAAGAATTAATTCTAAACATTGTAACTCCCGCCATAAACAGTTTCTTAATCATTTCTTTTGTTGCACAAGCAGGTCCGAGAGTTGCCACTATTTTCGTCATAGTGTAATTGTCCATTTATTCATCATCTCCTTTAAATGTATATTATTTCTTCAAAAGACTTTACAAAAGTCGTTGTCTAATATATACTATAAAAAAAAATCATTTACTAGTGTTTAGTAGAAAGATGAGGAAGTAGAAAATGAACAAATTTATGGTAGGTTTATTGGCATGTGGTTTATTTGCAACTACGCTAATGCCTTCATTTGCGGCAGACATTGCCGATGTAAGCTCTAACTATTGGGCTTCAAAAGAAATTAACGAAGTCGTTGACGACAACATCATGACATTATCTTCCGGTAATTTTAACCCTGAAGGCAGTGTTAGAAGAGTTGACTTCGTTCAGGCTTTGTTAAAATTGTTATCAAATGAGAACTTGAACGTTAACATTTCTAACAATTTCTCTGATGTTTATACATCTGATTACTATTACAATGACGTTTTGCGTTCTCAGCAATTAGGTCTTGTATACGGCTATCCAGATGGTACATTCCAGCCTAAAAAACTTATGTCAAGATCTGAAACTCAGTCTGTAATCAGCCATATTACAAAAGATATGGATGCAGATACTGCAGTTTTGAATAACTACAAAGATGCCTCTCAAATCGCTGATTGGGCGCAAAAACCTTACGCTAAGACTTTGAACTATGGTATCTATGTAAATTATCCGAATGCTGATGAATTACGTCCAAATGATGTTCTTTCAAGGGCTGAAGCTGCTGTTATTTTAGCTAGATTGAAAGAAAAATTGGGCTTGGTTAAAAATGAATACTTAGGCGGGGTTGAACACTTTGCTTATGCTAAGAAAGCTCCTAACAATGAAGTTAAAGTAGGCGATAACGCTAACTATGTTCACGAAGGTAACGTTATTCCTGTTGCATTTTCTGAAAAATTCAAATCAGATAAAAGTGCTGCAGGTGATGCTTTGACATTCGTTGCAAAAGAAGATATCTCTACTAAAGAAGGTACGGTTATCTTCCCTGCAGGTACAAAATTTAATGCTCAAATCAATGAAATTCAAGATCCAAAATGGTTCAATAAAAACGCAAGAGTGTACGCTGAAATTACAAGCGCAGAACTTCCTTGCGGTAAATCTGTTGATTTGAACGCTAAACCGTTTACTAAAAAATATGACCTTAAAGAAGGTCCTTGGATGACTGCAGGAAAATTAGCATTGTACACTGTATCAGGTGGTGCTGTTGGTACTGCTGCAGGTGTTGGCTTCGCTTTCATTCCTGATCCTACAAAAATCGGTACAGGTATCGCTATCGGCGCTCCTGTTGGTGCCGGTGTAGGGCTTGCTACAGGCTTAATCACAAAAGGTCTTAACTACCACGCTAAAGAAGGCGAAGTGATTAACGTTATTTTATTGAAAGACGCTAAAGTTTCTAAAGTTAAACCAGCTTTATAATAAACTTTTGTTATCAATATTTGAAAAGAGTCGATTTATAATCGGCGCTTTTTTTATTCTTTTGTTTTAGGCTGTTTAGTTAGTGCTTATTAGCCAAGGTGGTATGGTATTAATCAGGGTAAACTGTACAATATGAATGTAACCAAAAAGGAGATTCGTATGAAAAAGTTTTTAATGTATTTAGGAATGATGGGTGTATTGTTGCTGCCAGCACAAGGGGCTTTTGCGTGGCAGGGAATTCAAAGTCTAAATCCGCTTCCGTATCTTGGCATAGGTCCAAATTATTCTACATTTAGTTTAAACCCTTTTAAAGGTTTCAAAAACTGTAATCCTTGTAAAAAAATAGTGGTAAAAGACTGCAATCCGTGCGTAACAGGTGCCGCAGCTCCGGTTTGTCCTACCTGCGTAAGAGCATTTCCAAAATGCAACAATTGCAATAAGATAATAGTTCCTGCCGAAAAAATCTATGTAGCAGAGCCGCAATGCAATTGTATGAGAAACCGCTACTAGACTAGAAAAGCCGGTTAATTACCGGCTTTTTATTTATTCGTCAAAATCATCATATTCAGTTTGTTTAGCTTTAATTGCATAAAATATTGACAGGATAAACAAGATAACTATTGGTAATCCGTATGCTAAAACAAAAGCCAAACCAACGGTGTCAGGATTTTTTGCAATAGAATCCTTGGAATGGCTCAAATGCCCCATTGACCAGAAAATTATAAGCATCATTGTCGAAATACAAGCATTTTTAGCTTTTACTGCTGTTTTATATTTCATTAGTATTCAATATCCTGTAAGGTTTTAAATATTCTGTCCGTAATATACTGGATGTATTCCTGCGAAACCATACCATTTATTACTGCATCAGCTATTTGATATGCAGGTCTGATGTATTGCTGAGCTGTTCTGTTTACATCTTTAAACTGCAAATCGGCAGCCGCACCTGTTTTCCCTCTTAAAGCGGCACGTTTGTACCAGCGGTCTTTTATTACTTCAAGCGGGGTGTAGACGTATACCTTTACGTCCATTATGTCGCGTATACCCTCGTTTAAGACGTATAAACCTTCTGTGAGAACAACTTTTGCAGGTTTTTTAACTTCTCCGTTAGGATCAGATTCACAGGTTACAAAATTATAATTAGGGGATGTAATTGTTTCACCCTTTTTCAGTCCCATAAGGTGTTCTTTCATTAAGTCAAGATTAATTGCGTCAGGAGTATCAAAGCTGAAGCCTGTTTTAAAGAGTTCCTCATAGCTGCCTGCTTCTTGTAATTCTTTTGACGTATCTTTGTAATAATCATCGCAGCGCACTACTGTGTAAATACCTTCTTTTTTATCTTTAATACAAGCTTTTATTGTGTTATCAACAAAAACTGTTTTTCCGGAAGCACTCTCCCCGGTAATTCCAATTAAAAATGTTTTCTTTTTTTCCTGAACAACTTTTCTTGCAATATTTAAGATTAAATTATCCGATGTCTTTAGAAAAAGCGGTTGCGTTTCGCGTTTATCTTCTTCAAGCACTCTTTTTAAAGATTCAACAATATTCGAAATTATTTCCATATCGCTTCTGCTTGAATAATAATCATAACTTGTCAAATGAAAACTTGTGGTCATAGCTTTTCTTATTCCCCTCGTTAATCTATTTTTACATTGTACTTTAAACTAAAATTATTTTCTAATAATTATAAAACTTTGTAACAAATTCTTTAATTATTTAAAGATTTTTTTCTCCATGGTCGTAAATAAAAAAGTGATAGTCAAACGGGAGTTATGTATGAGTGAAGATTTGTTTAAAGTAGCGTTTTTGGAAGCTAAGGAGGAAGCTGTGGCAGAGTATAAAGAAGAAATTTCCGAAATGGGAATTGCACTTGAAAAATTCTTTAATAACGTTTTAGAAACAATCTCATTTGGAGAAAAAGAAATTATGAAAGAGTAAAAAGTAGGTAAGGTATTACCATATTTAAACTAAATATCGTATAAATCGTTACACGGATAAAATATAATAGATGCTGAAACTAGTTCAGCATGACAGTTTTGGCTGCATCTGGTGCAAACTTGTTATACATTACCAAAAACTAAAAAAGGAACTTATATTAAGTTCCTTTTTTTAAGCGTATGAATTTGCTACATTATTGAAAGAATTTATAGTTTGTGCTAAATCCGGATTATTAGTGTCTTCCTCTTTGTTTAATTTGTCCTTAGCTGATAGGAGGAGTTCTTTTTCAAAATTTTTGTCGAATTTAGCTTTCAAAGCAATAACTTTGGCATTATGTTCTCTTGTATTATTTAATTCTGATTCTCCGACTACTGAGCGTGAAGCTTTTCCGGCAAGCCAGCTTCCTACAAGTCCGACTCCTGCGCCTATTATTGCACCGACAGCAGTTCCAACGCCTGGTATTGGAATGCACGAACCTATTGCCGCTCCTGCAGCAGCTCCTGCTTTCATTCCTATTGCAAAACCTGCTGTTTCTGCCGCAACATTGACAACTGTTCTTCCGACCTGTTTGTGTCCTGCTGTTGTGCCTAATGTGGAGTATGTCTCTGCGATTTCCGGAGCCGCTGCAAGTAATGAAATTCCTGTAAATAAAGCATTACCTTTCGCAAATTTTGCCACACTTCTGAACTTTGAGGACGATACAGCAAATTCTTTTACTGCTGTAGAGGCTTTATTTACTCCTGTGTATTTTTTTACACCTTGCCAGAGCTTTCCTCTGCGTGTCAATGGAGCTAATTCCCCGCCAAGTTTTGCATTGTGAACATTTAAATCTGCTTTTGCTATCGCTTCTGAAACTTCTTTCATTTTTGCTTTATATGCATCACCACTTAACTTCTCAGCATCTTTGAGGAGTTTTCTTACATCATCATAGTATTTCGATTTTGATAAATTTTGAAGATATTTTAATCTGGCATTTCCGCTTAGTTCTGCGACTTTGTCCGCAGGCAGACTGCTGAATGCCTTGTATTTCCTGTTTAACTCTTTTAAAGTATTATGTTTATAAAAATTTTTAGTGGTTTCCCATAAGTTCTGACCTTTTAGGCTGTTTTCCAAATCTTTGGTTGCTTTTAAAGAAGCTTGTAAAGTTTTTAAAAACCCGTCTTCTTTAAATTTTGTTTTATTTTGTAAAAGCCAAGACCCGCCCTTTATGGCTCCGTCAAATACAACCACTCCGCCAACTCCTGCCGCAAGATCCAAATCGTAATGGTTAACTGCGGCGCCGGTTACGTAACGTGATAAATTAAGGATATCACTTGATGTATAACCTTGAATAGACATTTTTTCCCCGTTTTATTTTGCCTTACTTATATAAAGTATTTTCCCAATCTTATATTGACCAATTGTAACAATATATTACAAAAAGGACGTTAATTTCTTAACGCCCTTCCCGTTGGGTTGTGGATTGGGATTTTGTATACTACCTGCTATCACAACCCTTTTTAGTATCTTAAGCCTGCCTGGTTTGCCATAAAGTCATTTTCCAGTGAACTTGAATATAGTTGTCTTTGTAACATTGCAAGCTCCTGAGGAGTTAATGTCGGCTGTGCAAACGGGTTTGTGCTTCCTGTATCAAAATGAGGCTGTTGAGCATTAGCAGGTAGTTGCGCTTCTTCTGCTAGCATTTTCTTTTCAGTGTGGCTTTTACCTGTAACCACACTTGCAAGCCCATCACCTGCCATATAACCGACTATGCTGCCTAAGATAGGTCCTACAACAGGAATTGGACTTAATAAAGCTGCACCAATTGCACCACCGACCATACCGGAGGTTACTCTTGCTGTCGTTTTTGCTGTTTCTGTTACGCCGCCAATAATGCCTTTATCTTTAGTGGCGCTAAGTATATTTGGAAGTTCTACAGCTATCGCAAGTATTCCGCCAAGAAGCGGCAAACGTTTTCCTACTGCACCTAGAGAACCTTTTAGACCGCCCCACCATTTTGTTTTTCCGGCTTTAGCTGCATTTTTTGCACCTACAATCCAGCCCGTTTTTAATTTACGAGGGAATGTTTTGGTTTGATGCCACATGTTTTTGAAAAAGCCGCCATGAAGCTTTCTTTGTTTTGCGTTATATTTTTCGGTTTCCAGTGTCGCTTCTTTTAATTGTGACCAAAAGTTTTTAAAATATTTCCCGCCTTCACGAGTTCCCGCTGCATTTTTTGCTCCGTAAAAAGAATTACTTAATACGTCCGTGAATTTTTCGTTTGCGGTTCCTAAAACAAAATCAGGTGCTATCTGTACACCGCGTTTTACATAATTAAAGGCTTTTGAGCCTATTGCGCCAATTCCCATAACCTTTTACCTACTATAATTTATAACTACCTTACTTATATAAAAAATTTTTGTTGGAAAAAATTGCTTTTATGTTAATTAATGTTACAAAATGTAACTTACTTCTTCTATATTGCAATAACCTTGAAAAAAGTGTATAATTATAATGTAAATTTGAATTAAGAGAATAATCTGTATACAATGAAAGGTAAAAATATGAAAACAGTTACGTTGATTAACGGTGACGGGATTGGTCCTGAGATTTCCGATGCTGTTATAAGAATAATTGAGGCAAGCGGTCTTGAAATTAATTGGGATATCCAGACTGCTGGTTCTGATGTTATTGCAGATGAGGGTACTCCGTTACCGGCAAGAGTGCTGGAATCCATTAAGGTTAATAAGGTTGCATTAAAAGCTCCTATTACAACTCCTATTGGTATGGGCTTTAGATCTGTTAATGTTCAGCTTCGCAAAGCTCTTGATTTGTACGCTAATATACGTCCATGTAAAAATCTTCCAAATGTTAAAACCCGTTATGATAATGTTGATTTGGTTGTGGTAAGAGAGAATACGGAAGATATTTATGCAGGTTTGGAGCATAAAATTGATGATAATACTGCTGAATGTATTAAAATTATTTCAAAAAAAGCTTCAGAAAGAATTTGCCGTTATGCGTTTGATTATGCTGTAAAACATAAACGAAAAGAGGTTTGTTGCGTCACAAAGGCTAACATTTGTAAGCTTACGGATGGGTTATTCCTTGAGTGTTTCAGAAATGTAGGATTAGAATATCCTAAGATTAAGCAGCGCGAAATTCTTGTTGATAACTTATGTATGCAGTTAGTGCAAGATCCAACAGCTTTTGATGTTCTTGTTATGCCTAATTTGTATGGAGATATTGTTTCTGATTTAACAGCAGGACTTATCGGAGGACTTGGCGTTGCGCAAGGGGCTAATATTGGTAAATATGGAGCCGTATTTGAACCTGTTCACGGTTCGGCACCTGATATTAAAGGAAAAAATAAGGCAAACCCTACGGCATTGCTTCTTTCTGCAATTGATATGCTCAGATATATTGAAGAAGATGCTTATGCGGATAAAATAGAAAAGGCTTTATATAAAACTCTGGAGGACGGATGTTTTACGGAAGACCTTGGTGGTAAAATGAAAACTACTGAGTTTAGAGATGCCGTTATTATGAATTTACAATAAAAAAAGACCGCTTTAAAAGCGGTCTTTTTTTATTTTCTATTTTTCTTAAATACTAATATAATTAAGACTGCAGATATTATGATTAGTGGTATTGATATCAAAGGTCTTACAGCTATCCAAGCAATTGCAATAGTAATTAATGTAAGTGCAAGGGCTATTATAGTTGCTGCAAAAATTGTTAATCGCTCTGCTATTTCTCCAATTACAGGAATAAATGAGAAGATTTTTGAAAGCGGAGATAAGATTAGACTAATACCGATAGCCATGAAAATAAATCCAACAAATCTTAGGAGGAATACTAACATTTTTGCATCGTCCTTGAACATTTTAACCATTTCTTTTGCTGTGTGTATTCCATTATAAAGCAATCCTACCGTGTATTTTTTATTCTTAAATTCATACAGCATTTTATTATATTGGGAAGATATTACGGATACCGGAGAGTTAACCGGTAAATATTTATATGATATTCTGTAATCCCCTATTTCCGGATTTGAATAATTTGTTCCGCTGAAATAAAAGCCTGAAACTGTCTGATAACCTGATTTATTGGGAAGATTTGAGAAGCTGCTGTTTGCACTCAAGTCTTCTATTAATGTTTTATCGAGTTTAAACTCTCCCAGAGATACATTTTCTGCGTAGAAGGTATCAGACTTAATAGTCATTCGTGGATTTCTGTGTCCACCTTGTTCAAAGTAATCAGAGTTAATTTCTCTATCCTTCCATTCTTTTGTGTAATTGCAGGATCTTCGTTTTGAGCTCCCGCTGCCGGATGTTGAACAGGACTCATCCCACTGATACATTTCAACTTTTCTCTCTATTACAGGTGTGTTTATCGTAACAAAATCATCAGAAACATTATCGTTTGATGTTACGCTTCCTGTGTAATGTACCAGTTTTAAGTTATTCGTAGGATTATAATTTGTAATGCTTATTACATTCTTTTGAATAAAATCGGCTTTTCTAAGGTTCTCTACATAACTTGCTTCATTGTTCCATAAAATTAAAAAAGAAGCAAAAAAAAGTACTACACCTAATATAAAGCCACTGAATACATTCTTAACTTTTTCGCCTAAATTCATATATACCTCCAAATAATAAATAACAATGTAATATTATCTTATTGTTGCAGAGGCTACATCATTTATTTAGTCTAAAAGCCCTAAGTCTTTTAAAAATCGTGAATTATCTGCAAGTTTTTCGAGTTTTTCATCTTCAAGCGGATCTATTGTGCCGTTATGCAGCAGATTATTTACAAGTTCGTTGTGCGAGGTGTTGTCTGGGTCAGATAAGACAAGCTTTGAAAACTTTTTGATGTCGTGTTGTTTTTCATATAATTTAACAGCACGCTTCGACAATCCGTCTAAAAACTCATTTTTTGACATATTAAAATCTACGTCAATCGGTTTTATCATTCCATTGAATGCTTTGTTACTTTTTGTATTGAATTTTTTAGAAAGTTTTTTAAATAGTTCCATGACACATATCCTCAATTTTATTATCCTATTTTTTTGTCAATTTTGCAATTATTCTTTAGATTAAGTATTGAGGAGTGTTTTTGTCTTGATTAATCTTTTTATTTAATCTATAATATTTGTGCAAATAAGAATAAGAAAGAGGTTGAAAATGCTTGATATAAAACTAATTCGCGAATGTCCTGAAAAAATTAATGAACTTTTAAAACGTAGAAACCCGGATTTATCAATTGATGAAGTTATTAAGATTGATGAAGAAAGACGTAAAATACAGACATCTGCGGACGAATTGAGAGCAAAAAGAAAAGCTGAATCTCAGAAAATTGGCGAACTTAAAAAGAAAGGTGAAAATACTGACGCTATTCAGGAAGATGTTCGTAAAATTGGTGATGAGATTAAAGCGTTAGAAGATAAACAGTCTGTTTTGGATGAAAAACAGAGAGATTTATTATTGCATATTCCGAATATTCCTGATGAAACTACCCCTATAGGTGTGTCAGAAGATGATAATCAGGAAGTTTATAAATGGGGTGAGCCAAGAAAATTTGATTTTGAATTTAAGCCTCACTGGGATTTATGTGAAGAAAAGGGGCTTGTAGACTTTGAACGCGGTGTAAAACTTTCGCAAAGCCGTTTCACTCTTTACAGAGGGAAAGGTGCTAAACTTGAACGTGCAATTATCAACTTTTTCTTAGACTATCACTGCGGAGAACAGGGTTACGAAGAAATCTTACCTCCGTTTATGGCTAATGCTGCAACTATGACTGGTACCGGTCAGCTTCCAAAGTTCGCAGAAGATATGTATAAATGTGTTGATGAAGATTTATACCTTATTCCAACTGCTGAAGTTCCTGTAACAAATATTTATGCCGGCGAAATTTTATCAGAAGATGATTTGCCTAAATATATGACGGCATATACTCCGTGTTTCCGTCGTGAAGCAGGATCTGCAGGTAAAGATACAAGAGGGTTAATTCGTGTTCACCAGTTTAATAAGGTTGAATTGGTAAAATTATGTACACCTCAAACAAGCAAAGAGGAGCATGAAAAATTAACAGAAGATGCTGAAAAAATGCTTCAATTATTAGAACTCCCTTATCGCAGAGAAGCTCTTTGTACTGCAGATATCGGATTTTCTGCTAATAAATGCTGGGATTTGGAAGTTTGGAAGCCGTCTTATGGATCTTATAAAGAAATTTCAAGCTGTTCAAATTACGGTGATTATCAGGCAAGACGTGCAAATATAAGATACCGTGATAAAGAAACAGGAAAAGTTCAGTTTGTTCATACTATTAACGGTTCAGGGCTTGCTGTCGGAAGAACGTTTGCGGCTATTGTCGAAAATTATCAGCAGGCGGATGGAACAATCATTATTCCGGAAGTCCTCAGAAAATATACAGGTTTTGATAAGATATAAGAAAAACTCCCGAAAGGGAGTTTTTTATTTACGATTAATCTATATTATTATTTTAGTTTGCTTAAAATTTCATCTGGGTTGATATCTTTTATTTTAGCATTTTTTTCTGCGTATTTATCAGCTTTGAGGCATAATTTATTTATAAAAGAGATAGCGTTTTCAAAAAATCCCTGCTTGTAGTCTTCTATTTTCGTAAACATATTACTTTCTTTTGGAACAAGACGACCATCAAGTTTTTTTGAATTATGTCTTCCAAAAAGAATTATATCAACCATAGTGTTTCTATTTTGATTTTCTGTAAGAGTTTGAAATGTTTTCCAATTTTCAGGTTTGAGGGCTTTTTTCAAGGTTTCGTCTGCTCCACTATATAATTTTATTGCTCCAAAAGCCGGATTTTGGCTGCGGTTATTTGTTAAATTTTTGATAGAATTAACTTGCATATATTTCTCCTTAATTTTTATTGTGCTAAATTGAAAACCTGTAAAAATATTTTTTGCCGTTTTCTTAACAAATTTTTATATTATATGTTATAATGGATATAGATAATTGAGGAGTATGAATGTACGAATTTCCGTTTGAACTGGATGAATTTCAAAAAGATGCATGTAATTACATAGATGCAGGTAAGAGCGTTGTTGTCTGTGCGCCAACCGGTGCCGGTAAGACCGTTATAGCCCAGCATGCTATTCATCGTGCATTAGATAACGGTACCCGTATTTTTTATACTACTCCGTTAAAGGCGTTATCAAACCAGAAGTTTTATGATTTTTCCGAAAAATACGGTTCCGATAAGGTTGGACTTTTAACAGGCGACACGTCGATTAACAGAAATGCTCAAATTGTTATTATGACAACCGAAGTTTTCAGAAATATGCTATACGGAACAAATTTCGGTGCAGTTGCTGATAACATGAAGGATGTAAGATATGTAGTTCTTGATGAAGTTCACTATATGAACGATGAACAGCGTGGAACAGTTTGGGAAGAAAGTATTATTTACTGCCCGACTAATGTTCAAATAATCGCGCTTTCTGCAACTGTTGCCAATGCTGATGAACTTACAGACTGGATAAATACTGTTCATTCTAAAACTGAACTCGTTGATACAGATTTCAGACCTGTGCCTTTGAGATTTTTCTATTTTGACAGTTCTCAGCCGGATAAACTTTTGCCTCTTTTAACTCCGTCAGGTCAGTTAAATAAGAGGATAAAACCAGAAAACCGCCTGTGGGGGCATAACAGATAAAAACAATAATCTTATGTAAAAGAAATTGTACGCTATCTATATTATCAAGACATGCTGCCTGCGATATATTTTACATTCTCACGTAATAAATGTGACGAGCAGATGGAAAAATGTGCAGGACTTGAACTTGTTACAAAAGGTGAACGCGCTCAAATTCGTCAGTTTATAGATGATTATATCGCAGAAAACCCGCACCTTTATAACAATAAACATATTGAATACCTCTTATGCGGAGTGGCTTCGCACCATGCAGGGCTTCTTCCTGCTTGGAAAAATTTGGTGGAAAAATTATTCCAAAAAGGTTTGATTAAAGTTGTATTTGCGACGGAAACACTTGCTGCCGGAATAAATATGCCGGCTCGTTCTACAGTTATTAGTTCAACAAGTAAAAGAACTGACAGCGGGCATCGAATGCTTACGGCGAGCGAGTTCCTCCAAATGTCCGGGCGTGCTGGAAGACGCGGTATGGACGAAATTGGTTACGTAACGGTTGTAGGGACTCAATTTCAAACCCCTGAAGAAGTCGCCGAGCTTGTTTTAAGTGATGCAAATCCTCTGGAAAGTCGTTTTTCTCCAAGTTATTCTATGGTTTTGAACCTATTGCAGCGATTTTCGCTTGATGAAGCTAAAGAATTAATCTTGAAAAGTTTCGGATATTTTTCATCAGGCTCGCGTCTAAAACCGTTATTGCAGCTTAAATCTTCTCTTGAAGGAGAAATTAGAGCCAGAGAATTTGTTTGTCCAAGCAAATTAACTGATGCAGAATTGCACGAGTATGACAAATTACGTCATATTTACGTTCAAAATCGCCAAACTTATAAAAAGATTACCAAGCAGGAACGTTCTAAAAACAGACCTCTTTCTGCGGAGGTGGTACAGTTTGGTAGAGAAACAAAGGCTATGCTTGAAAAAATGCATAATTTCCCGTGCGATACTTGCAAGCTTTATAAAAAACATACTAAAGGTATTGAAGTTATTAATAGATTTGACTCTAAATTAAAGAAATTAGATAAAGAAATTGAGCGTCAGAGGGATATTTTCTGGAATAAATTTTTAGCACACAGAAGTGTATTAATTGATTTTGGTTATTTGAAAGATGATTATCCTACGGATAAGGGCGTTACAACGTCGCAGATACGTTCTGAAAATGAATTATTTATTGCTGAGATTATTTTCTCTCATGTTTTAGAAAATCTTACTCCAGCCCAGCTTGCAGGAGTTGTCTGTGCCATAACAACAGAAGATTTGAGAATTGATATTCCTTACATTCCATTTTCAGAACCTGTAAGGAAGACATTAAATCAAATTAGAAATATTAAAAGAAAAGTTGAGAAGGTTCAAAATGCATATTCGGTAGAGGCTCCGCTTTACATAAATCCTTATTTTAGTTCGTTGATTGAGTTGTGGGTTGACGGTGCCGATTGGGAAACTGTTTCCGGGCAGATTGAAATAGGTGAAGGTGACATTGTACGTTCGTTTAAACGAGTTGTAGATGTTCTTCGTCAATTTACTACAATATCAAATGTTCCGGAAGCATTAGTTTTTACTGCACGTGAAGCAATTGAAAAGATTTTGCGTGAACCGGTGGATGTAGATTAATTTAAGAAAGGA
>USHE01000005.1 GCA_900554385.1 uncultured bacterium
CAACTCCAACTACGCCATCAATCGATGACAACGATGTAGGTCAGTTAACTTGGGTTCAACGTAAAGATATTTCTGACGGTGTTCCGGTAATCGATAAACGTCAATATATGAGATTTGATTTAAATTCTGAAGCCGATATGATTGAATTCGAATCAGACTCAGGTGCAGATGCAATCCTTAACATCTCAAGAGGCGGTGTTCAACTTTCACACAATAAAAAGCTAAAAGTTGGCGACGTAATACCGGTAAAAGTTAAATACGGAGACTTAGAAATAGATGCAAACGTAAAAATTGTATCAGCATCAGATGTAAAAGCCGGAGGTGAATTTATTGACCTTGATCAGGCAACAGCAAACAAGCTCTTATACTTGAACTTGATGTTGGATGAAACAACTAACTATGCTGAAGCAAATATGAAACCGGCAATAAACACAATGCATATACAATAACAGACAACTCAAATCAAAAAGCTCTGCCCCTAAAAGCAGAGCTTTTCCTTTTCCTAAAGTTCTGTAAATTATCTATGAAATCCTTTAACTTTTGCCATTCCGTTTTTATCAACTGCAACTTTCACCAACGCTCCTTCTTGCAGATTTTTTTCAAGTTCTTTTCCGGTTTTTTCTTTGACGTAATAACTTTCAATACCGAAGTTTATGCATCTGGCGTTTGTGAAAAATACGGAAGAACATCTTCCTGTTTTACCTTTCATAAATAGTCCTGCTTGTGGTTTGTTGCGGGTAATCGCAGAAACGTGTGCAATGTTATCTCTGTCTGTTGTTATAGTGACATAAAGAGTTTCATTGTCTTTATAATTTTCTTTTGCGGGAATTTGTGCAATTTCGTAATTTAGAATTACGTAATCTCCAAGAATTAAATCACGCGGGTCAACAGGAACTGTTTTTAGCAGGACTTCCCGTCCTGTTCTCAGCGTAATATCCTGTGAGATTGCAAAACTCAACGTTATTATAAGCCATAATCCGACAATAAGATAAATAAATTTTTTCATGATTAATTTCCTTTGTTAATAATTTCTTTTCTTCTTTATTCAAGGAACATGCCTAGAGTCAGCAGTAAAAATCCACCAAGAATAAAAAATAACGATTTATCCATAAAACTCCAGCCCCAGCGACAGTAGTTTACTGCAAGATATATTGTAATTATTTGATTTGTAACTCCTATAATCTTGCTGTTTTCGAATTTGTATCCGTAATAAAATCCAAATGCAATCATCGCAATTATCATTATGTTTGCAACTGTCATAACCAGTCCTGTGGATACCGATTTTAAAATTAGTAAAAGTAACAAGAAACTTGATATTATTATTATTGCAGTTGTTTCGATTTTTAAAAGAGTAGTCTTATTTTTTTGATGTACGATATTAAACAAATTTAAAATTAAAAGTGTTACCAGTGGAACAATATAATAATGAGAAGTTATATGGTAAGAGTGTTCTACTGAACAGGTTAAAATTAATAAAGTTATAAAAATAGGGAAAGCTCCTGCAATTTTGTATGACAGTGAAAAGTCTTTGTACTTTTCCAGAATAAAGGGAATATTCCCTATGCTGTAGAGGATTAACCCGCATAATACAGGTATAAATATTGTCCATATTAGTCCGTTGTCTAATGATAGCTCATTATAACGGAAAATAATCCCTAGTATTAAAAGGATTATTGATAAAATATTAATTGTATGATTTTTAAATAAATACGCTACGGGTACAATACTTAATAGCCACAAAAACATTAAAAGAGAATTGTTGGCGTTAATATTGTATCCTTGTCCGATAATTGCATAAGTTCCCCCGATTAGTAAGGTCGAAAGTACGATTAATGCATTGCCCAGTTTAGGAAAATTCTTTTTCTCATAAGCAAGTTGGTACCCTCCGAAAAGTGAACTTATAGTCAAAATAAACATGAGAAATATCTTTAAGAACAGACTTGAATTAAGTAATTCTAATATCCAATCGTTTGCAGAAATAAATGTTATTACCCCTAAACCTATAAGAATAACTGCAACTGTATAAATCGCAATATTGATTTTTGTCTTATGCAGACGTTCTTTTTCTTTTTTTACATCTTCTAATAATTTTGCAGTCAAAACACTATCAATGAGCCCTTCATTGAACCATTTTGTAATTAATTTTTCAATATAAACTCTCCCTATGTTGAGTAGATTTAATCATATAATAGTGTTTTTGTTAAGCTTGATTTTATAATAAAGAACAAGTTTATACTTAGTCAGAATGTCTATTAGCAGCTAAAGGAGATTTTCCGATATCACTGGCAACTTCTTCGATATCTCGATTATTAAGTGGATTTGATTCTTCATAATCAGTAACTTCTCCAGTTTCTAAATTCAATTGTATTGCTCTGGGTGCAGTATTCTCTGAGCCTAAAATGTCATATTCTTTGATTTCAAACCCCATACTCTTTAATGTCATATCAATTATTTCAATATTTCCTTCTGAAAGTCCAGTTCTACCACCAATAATACGAACCTCGCAGTTTTTAGGATCAAAATTAAGTTTTTCTAATACATCTCTAAGGCTGTCAGCTTTTTCTGTCGTATCTATATGAGCAACAAAACCTCGCTTATTTTTCTTGTCGTATATAGTCACAGCAACGCAATTACAAACATTGCAGGGCTGTATCGAAGGATTATCTTTTGAATAAGTTTTTACCGCGTATTGTCCTTGCATAACTTCAATACTTTTTGGATCATCCTTGCTCTTATTGCGTGAAAATATTGCAGGGAACATATACCCCAAAACAGAGATTTTTCGACCTTCTTCATATACATTATCACTCATAACAATGTATTTTCTTAATTTTGACCGATTGGCTTCAATCATATCTTCTACAGTCATTCCAAATGATATTTTTAACTCTCCTGAACTAAAGATAGAGATATATTTCATTGCAAAATCGACCTCAGATTTGTCAAGCACTCCATCTTGTTTTGCAGCATTATAGTTATAGCTGCGCTTATCTTTGCAGCAACTGTCAGCCTCTTTAAAAAGATTGTGAATCCAGTAAGGAATATTCATAGTCAAGCCTTTATCTTTCTTATTTATATAAACGTAAATCTTCTATTAAAATTTACAAAATTAATAAAATGTAACATTAATCAAAATTGCACGTAAAAATTAAATTCTTTGTGCAAAGTGGCATACAATCTATGGGTTGGTCATACCTACCCAACAAAAGTTGATAAGCATTTAGTCCGCTAAATGTCCGTTTTAGACTGTTTTGTTTTACAGATGGTATGATTACTTCCTATTACTTAAACGCCATCATAGTACTGATTGCCTAAGATAATCATACAATCTGTCATAATCAAGCACTCATAAAAATACACTCAAACTTGTTGGTAATTTAAACCAAAAAAGACAGAAAATAAAATCTATCCTTTTTACTAGCAAGGGAGAGATTCGAACTCTCGACCTCACGGACTCTGCCGAAAAAACAACTAAGTGTTGTTTTTGAGAGGGTTTGAGCGCAGCGAAAACAACCCGTGCTTAAAAACAAAAAAAAGACAGAAAATAAAATCTGTCCTTTTTACTAGCAAGGGAGAGATTCGAACTCTCGACCTCACGGGTATGAGCCGTGCGCTCTCACCAGCTGAGCTACCTTGCCATAAATTTTATTCAATTCACAAATTCTATTTTCACACAAAAGATTTTAAATTTCAAGTCTTTTTTATTTACATTTAAGTTTTTCATCCCAAGATAAATTATTACATCTCGTATAATCCATGTTTTCATTGTATATTACCCAGGCTGTACAACCATATCCGTTTAAATTGGATTTATTTGACATATTACAATCTTTCTTAAATGAGAATCTTGTCTCGGCTTCCATTCCAATTGGAATAAATCCGTATTTTGTATAATAAAATAGAAAGACATCTTTACCGGTTTTATTTGGAGGTTTAGGTCCGTTTAAATCAACAAAAATTTCGCCGCATACATGCTGTAACTGACGGGATGTACCAAAATTACTACTGCAAGAGCCACTGGTAACATTTATTCCTACTATTGACATTCCATCGTTCAATATAATCATGGGAGCAAAAGTTTGAAATATCGTTCCATCTAAAGAATATCTTGTATATTTTTTGCATTCATTTTCTCCTTGTTTACATATTCTAGTAACTTTTAAATATTTTGTCATTATTTGCAAAAATTTGTTTCTAGTAGCGTTATGATTTATTAACTCATCCTCAGACGGTTCTTCGCTCATTCCAGCGGTGCTTAATCCCCAGTTCTCTATTTCACCGTGTTCATTTTTTGCCATCATAAATGCTTGATTCATGGTACTGTTAAATTTTTTCAACTTTGTAACAGTTTCTTTTTCTGCATTTTTTTGTATTAATGCCGGCAGTGTCATTGCTGCAACTATGCCTATTATTCCTAGAGTGATTAAAACTTCTGCAAGTGTGAATGCCTTTTTCATGATTTGCTCCATTTTTTAAATACTTTTAAATAATAAATTCTATTTTATATATCTAATTATACTATTTTTTAAATACTCTGTCAATTATCAGAGTATGTTTTATATCGTTAATTGTAATATGCAGAAAATATATACTTTAAAAAAGAGGGAATATGGACGATATAAAGAATTTATTTGGCAGAAAAGTGAAAGAATTACGTATAAAAAAAAGGTTATCTCAGGAGGAGCTTTCCGAGATGATTGATATTGCCGAACGTAATTTGAGTAAAATTGAATGCGGCAAAAGCTTTATCAGAGCTGAAAAAATCGGGAAACTGGCAGAGGCTCTCGGTGTTACACCAAAAGATTTATTTGATTTTAGTCATCAAAAAGATTTGAAAGAGATTAGAAACGAACTCATCAATGCTATACAATCGGATAATAAAAATCTACGTATTCTGTACCAGCTTTATAATATAATAAAATAAAGTGTTAAGGATTAATTATGATTAAAGATATGACGCAAGGTGCGCCATTAAAGTTAATAATGTTATTTTCCGTTCCTTTATTGATAGGAAATATTTTTCAACAGTTTTACAACCTTGCAGATATCGTGATTGTTGGCAGAACTCTCGGGATGGAGGCTTTGGCTGCTGTCGGGGCAGTTGCGCCGTTATTTTTTCTTATTATGTTTGCTGTTGTGGGATTGGATAACGGATTTTCAGTAATCACCGGTCAGAGATTCGGGGCAAAAGACTATGAAGGCGTTCGCAGGTCGGTTGTTATTTCTATTATATTGAGTTCGGCTTTTACTCTCATATTTACAGTAATAAGTGCTGTGTTAATGAAACCTATTCTCTTTATGATGAATGTACCTTCAGAAATTTTTCATGATGCGTACTGGTATATTCAAATCTGTGTTTTAGGGCTTGTTACCGTTAATTTTTATAATCTTCTGGCAAGCATTGTAAGGGCTCTTGGTGATAGTAATACGCCATTATATTTTCTTATTTTTGCATCAATTTTAAATGTTTTTCTGGCGTTACTTTTTATACTAAAGTTTCACTGGGGTGTTCCCGGTTCTGCTGTTGCCGTAGTCCTTTCGCAGGCTGTATCGGGATTTATGTGTTATTTCTATGTAAAAAAACGCTTCCCTATTCTTCACTTGCACAGAAAGGATTGGGAATTCAAAAAATGTAACAGAGCTAAAGATGTTGATTTTGCCATGGAGCATTTAAAAGTAGGATTTCCTATGGCAGTGCAGTTTTCAATTCTTGGAATCGGAATTTTAATTATACAAAGTGTCTGCAATACTTTTGGTTCTAATGTAATAGCGGCATTCACTGCTGCATTAAGAATTGAGCAGATTGCTACATTACCCATGATTTCTTTCGGGATAGCTTTGGCGGCATTTGTTGCACAGAATTACGGGGCTAAAAACCTGGCCCGTATCCGTCATGGTGTGGGGAGAGCTTCTCTAATTAATATAGTATTAAGTATATTTATGGCGATTGTAATGCATTTTTGGGGTGCAAATATAGTTGAGCTGTTTATTGGAAGTGTCAGTCCGGATGTTATAAAAATTGCTCATGATTATTTATGGATAAGCACCATTTTCTATTTTTTTCTGGGGCAGATATTTATTTTCAGGAATGCGCTTCAGGGCATGGGCAGACCTTTAATTCCGCTCACATCGTCTTTTGCCGAGCTTATGGTAAGGTCGTTTGCAGCAGTTTATCTTGCAGTTAAATTCAGCTATTACGGAATTTTTTATGCGGCACCTATCGCATGGGTTACCGCATCTATCATTGTTGCTGTGGGGTACTATATTAATATCAGAAGGCTTATTATGAAAAAACGCAAGACCAGGTCTATATAAATTATCTGGCAATGTCTTTTATAACACGGTAAATCGTTTTTAGTTTTTCATCAGGAGTATTAATAATTATTTCGCTAATTTCGTTAATTATGTCCTCACGTGACTTTTGATGATTAAATTCAAATAAATCTTTAACTTCGACATTAAATATTCTGGCAAGTTTTACAATATTTGTCATTGTTGTAAAAGTGGTGCCTGTTTCTATAGTAAGCGACTGTGATTATTTTAAAAAGCTTCCTAAATAAAAATAGTAGATATATTACTTGCTTATTAAAAATGTTCGTGTAAAAATCTGTTTAACTAGTGGTACAAAATAAGGAGAGTTATATGTCTACATTTATAGAAGATATTTATGCGCGCCAGATACTTGATTCTCGCGGTAATCCTACAGTAGAAGTTGACGTTAAGCTTACTGACGGTAAAAAAGGTCGTGCAGCTGTTCCATCAGGTGCTTCAACAGGTATTTTTGAGGCATTAGAGCTTCGTGACGGCGATGAACATTATTATCTTGGTAAAAGTGTCATGAAAGCTGTAAATAATGTAAATAACATTATTGCACCGGAGTTAATCGGTGAAAAAGCAAGCCACCAGCGTGAAATTGATACTTTCATGATTGATATGGACGGGACTGAAAATAAATCAAAACTCGGTGCTAATGCTATTCTGGGTGTTTCTCTTGCTTGTGCAAAAGCTGCTGCAAATGCCTATGATATGGCATTATACAGATATTTAGGTGGAATAAATGCTTTAACACTTCCTGTTCCGATGATGAATATTATTAACGGAGGTGCTCATGCTGATAATAATATTGATTTTCAAGAATTTATGATTGCGCCTGTGGGGGCAAAGAATTTTCAGCAGGCAATTCAGATGGGTTCAGAAATTTTCCATACATTGAAAAAAGTTCTGCAGGAAAGAGGGCTTGCAACATCTGTAGGTGATGAAGGAGGATTTGCGCCTAATCTTCAGTCAAACGCAGAAGGTATTGAAGTTATTTTGGAAGCTATTAAGCGTGCAGGATATAATACAGATCAGATAAAGATTTGTCTTGATGTTGCGTCATCTGAATTTTATGAGGACGGTATTTATAAACTTAAAGGAGAAGGCAAGGAGCTTACACCTGATGAAATGGTAGATTTTCTTGCTGAATGGGTTGATAAGTACCCGATTGTTTCAATTGAGGACGGCATGGCAGAACAGGATTGGGACGGCTGGAAAATGCTTACAGACAGATTAGGCGACCGTTGTCAGCTTGTCGGGGACGATTTATTTGTTACAAATACAAGACGTCTTGCCGAGGGTATTCGCCGCGGTGTAGCAAATTCAATTTTGATTAAGGTTAATCAGATTGGTACGCTTACGGAAACATTAAATGCTATATCAATGGCGCATGCTGCTGGATATACCGCAATAGTTTCCCATCGTTCCGGAGAAACCGAGGACACATTTATTGCAGATCTTGCTGTTGCTACAAATTGCGGTCAGATAAAAACAGGTTCTGCGTCACGTTCTGACAGGATGGCAAAATATAATCAGCTTATCAGGATTGAACAAAAGCTGGGTTCTGCTGCTAAGTATAGAGGAATTCAGGCTTTTAACTGTAGAAAAAAATAGTGCAAATTACATGTTTGCTTCACATAGCTTGCTAAGGTGAGGCGATATAATATGTAATAAAAAACTCCCGAAATTCGGGAGTTTTTTAGTTTAGTAATTTGCTATTTCCTGTCTTGAGGTTACCTTTTGTAAAACCTCGATTGCTTTTTTTAGCTGAACATCATCTTTATTTTTTATATTTTCTTCTGTAAGTTTTACTTCAATGTCAGGTACAATTCCTTTTTTGTTAATGTCAGTACCGTTCGGGGTGAGGTATTTTTGGATTGTAATGTTAATTCCTGATTCGTAAGGAAGTTTGTTAATTTCTTGTACCAAACCTTTTCCGAAAGATTTTTCACCTATAATGATAGCTCTGCCGTTATCTTTCATTGCGCCTGAGAAGATTTCGCTTGCAGAAGCCGAGCCTCCGTTTATCAATACAACTACAGGTTTACGTGTTACACATCCTCTTGTTGCTCTTTGGGTTTCTTTGTAGCCGTCACGGTCAACCGTACTTACGATTGTACCTCCGTCAAGAAACATGTCGGAAATGTAGATTGCATTGCTTAAAAGTCCGCCGGGGTTTGCGCGTAAGTCGACGATAAAACCTTTTTTGCCTGCACCTTGCTCAAGTATGCTTTTAAACTCTGCAGCGGCATTTCTGCTGATAAATGAACTTAGTCTGATGTAAGAAATATCTTCAGGCATTTTTATATCATTAGGAACTTTTTGCGAAATAGACTTAACTTCTATTTCTGCACGTTCAATGTTATTTACTTTTGGCTCACTGTCTTTGCGTTTGATTAACAAATTAACACTTGTGACTTCCTTACCTCTTATTAAGTCCGCAGCCTGATCTACTGTAATACCTTTTGTGCTTTTGCCGTCAATTTCAAGAATTTCGTCATCAGCCTGTAATCCTGCTTTTTCAGCAGGTGTATCTTCAAGTGGAGCTATTACGGTCAATTTACCGTCTTTTACTGCTATTTGAATCCCAATACCTTTTAAGGAGCCTTTGATTGAGCTTGTTTCTTCTGCAAATTCTTTCGGGTCTAAAAATTTAGTGTAAGGGTCATTTAGGCTTGCGACCATTGTATTTATGGCAACATAAGCATCTTCATTAGTCATAATCTTGTCGTCATATTTGTGACGCCATTTCGACCAGTCTTGTGAATTATTTGTCTGGTCTACAAATTTAAGATTTATTAATCTCCAAACCTGATCGTACAAATCAACCGGACTGTATGCCATTACGTTGTTATGAATGATACAGCCGAATAGCAAGATAAATGCGCTTATAAATATAAAACTTCTTCTCATAAATTTTCTCATTCTTTTAATATTTCCTCCAATTTATCCCTAAATCCGATTTGAGCTCAAGTGTTTTTTATAGATGTTTTTTTTGAAAAAAAGTTCCATAATTTTCAAAAAATGTTACGAATTTTGGGGACTGTTATTAATTACATAATAACACAATCAGGAAAATTTTGTATTATAAATTACTATCGTATTTAGAATCATTTAAGCCTTTGCATTTGTGTTTTCCGTTCCAAGATAAATCTGTGCAGTGACGGTAATCCAGATTATTTCTAAATACAACCCATGCAGCACATCCGTAGCCGTCGCCGTCAAGTTTGCAGCTTGTTTCAAAAGGATAAGTCGTATCTGCCTGACTGCCGTAAGGCTGTAGTCCGTATTTTGTTATGTAAAACTGGAATATATCAAATCCAAATTGGTTTGGATGCTTACTTCCGTTTACATCAACTATAAATGTTGCACAAACATTTTTTAAAGCTTTTGACTCTCCGAAAACACCTTTGCAGTCTTTATCATCTACCCTAAAGGCGATAGACATTCCGTCTACAACGGCAAATGTTGCATATCCGTTTCCTTCACCTGCACCAATATTAGGACCTGCGGCGTTATTCAGTTGTAGTGTATTTGCATTACGCCATATTTTTCCGCTTATCCTGTCAGGTTTAACTGTAAAATATGGAGAAAGGATTTTTTTAAGGTTGTCAGCACCTGTCTGGTTGTTTGCACCAATTAAATCCCAGAATTCCGGTGTACCTTGTTCTGAAACTGCTCTGGTATAAGCTTGTGTCATTGTGCTGTATATTTTTTTTAATTTCGCACTATTTTCCCGTTCTCTGTTTTGAACCAAAAGAGTAGGCATTGTCATTGCGGCAACTATTCCTATAACCCCGAGTGTTATAAGTACTTCTGAAAGAGTGAACCCCTGCTTATTAAATTTTTTCATACAAATCTCCACGTTGATATTGTTTAATTATATCATATTTTTAATAACTATTCAATACCAGATTTTGGGTAAGGTATACCATATTTACACTAACGCTCGTATAAATCGTCACCCTGAACTTGTTTCAGGGTCTCAAATATAAGAGATGCAGAAACAAGTTCAGCATGAGAGTTTTGACTGCATCTTGTGTAAACTCCTTATTCCTTACCGGATTTTTGAATATGCTGCATTACAATTTTTGGGTTATTAATGCGTAAATATCATTGAAAACGACAATTACCATCAAGGCTATAAGCAGCATAAAACCTGCTGTGCCGATTTTATCAACAGTTGTTTCATCGAGAGGTTTTCCTCTTAATTTTTCAATAATTAAGAACATTACGTGTCCGCCGTCGAGTGCAGGAATTGGCAAAAAGTTTACGATAGCAAGATCAAGTGATATTATTGCTGTTAATAATAATCCTGAGAAAAAGCCGTTATTTTCGATGATATCACCGCCGACTTTTGTGATTGCAACAATTCCGTGGAGATCTTTCAGCGGGATTTTACCTGTAAATATCTGGTACAATCCGTACAAAAGCATTGATGTTTGTTCCCACAGATAATTGATACTTGTTTTTATAATTGCTTTTGGTCCTTTAGTTGGAATTACTATTTCTTTTATTTCCATCTGAATTCCCATTAATCCATCTTTGTTTGGATATATTGGTTTTAATTCTACGGTTTTACCATTTTTCAGGACTTCCATATTTATGGGGTGAACGTTATCCGATACAGCGTAAGCTACATCTTTCAGGGTAATTTCGCCGTCGGAAATGATGTAATTCTTATTATCAATTTTATCTCTGAGTTTAATTTGTTTGTCAGAAAGTTTGGTTTCTGGATCTTTGTATTTTTCGAGTCCCTTCAAAACGTTATCATTCAAGGTAATTGTATTTTCATATTCTTTTGCCGGAAGTTTTACCAAAACATCTTTCGGGATTGTTTCATTTGCTTCAAATGTTTGGTTTAAATTTTGGAGTTTTTTGAGATTTTCTTCGGCAAAATCAGGATTTGTTTTTCCGTCATTTTCTTTGCTCAATTGTGCAATAATGATAGGGGCCGCAGTTGTGGTTACATTAATCCCGTTAATTTTTAGGATTTTGTCCCCTTTTTCCAAACCTGATTGCCAGATTGAAGCTTCTTTTGCGGCAGCAATATCTTTAACATAAATATCGTATTTTCCTGACGGCATGTGTCCCCAGAGTGCGGCAGTCAGAAAAACAAGTACAAATGCACAAACTACGTTTGCAAAAACCCCAGCAGATACAACGATTAATCTCTGATAAATCGGTCTGTTAAGAAATCTGTCAGGCGAATCTGAAGGAAGATTTAATTCTTTGTCGTCATCTGGGAAAGATACATATCCGCCAAGCAGGAATGCGTGTACGAGAACTTTTACATCGCCAATTTGTTTTTCCCATAGCGTTGGACCTATCGGAAGTCCAAATCCGAATCTTGCAACTTTCATTTTGAACATTTTTGCTGCCAAAAAGTGTCCTGCCTCGTGAACAAGGATAAGTACGCTCAGTAAAAGTATCATTATTATAATAGACATAAGTTCTCCCCGATTGATATTGCTCCTTGTGCAATTATATCATAAAAATATTTTTCTTAAAATTAATCAGAGATATAGTGAAAATTTTATTTTGGAAGATTTTTAAAATAATTTTTGTCAGTGAGTGCTTTGTATGTGCAAGCAATGCCGTTATAATTGTTTGTAACGGACATAGAACAATATCTTGTTTCGTCATAGGTTGTTGTTTCTGCACCCATAGGGAGAAGCTTACCGTTGTCCATAATCTGAAATGTGAATAAATCGTGTCCCCAGCGGTTAGGTTTTTTATTATATCCGTTGGTGTCTACAGTAATCAATAATGGACCTCCGATATTTTCTATCATAATAAACATTCCGTCACTAACGATTACCTGTCCATCGTCAAACAGATTTACCGCAAGCTGCGTATTGTTATATGTTTTATAGTTGTCAGAAATCCTATATCCTCCCGTTTCAGGCAGGTTACCGCTTGCACACCCATAGAGATTGCAGTCTTTTGAAACTTTAAAATATTTTTTTAAAACAGGCATAAGTGTGTGCGGACCGTAGTTTGCTCTGTTGATAGTTTGACCTTCGTCATAACTCATTTGGTTAAATGCATTTTGAAGAACGGAATAACTCTTTTTAAGACTTGTTTCAAGTTCCTTGCCTTGTGTTCTGTTTACCAGTGCAGGTATAGTCATTGCTGCTACAATTCCTACAATTCCTAAAGTTATAAGTACTTCTGCTAACGTAAAAGCCTGATTGATATTTTTTGTCATATTTATGTACCCTAAATGTAATATACAAATTATTATATTGTTCCTTTATATATTTGTCAATAGGCTACAAAAACATGACAAATAGGAGATAATATGCAGAGGAAGTTGGTATCAAGCGGTACAGGGTGGGAGCTTTATATGCCAAAAGATGTTTTAAAACTGCTTGGGGTCAATCCGTCGGAGAGTAAAGTGCTTTTTAAGATGGATAAAAATGTTCTTAAAATTATAAAAACAGGCTTTGATGTTAATAATCAAAACCTGTTAATTAAAAAGTTTAATAAAAGCGGTAACGGCTACGGGCTTTATATATCAAATTCAATTATACAATTTCTTGAGCTAAATCCTGAAACGGATGAAGTTAAGTATGTCATTGAAGATGATATTTTGAGTATTTCAAAAGCACTATAGCAGTTCTTTTAAATGGTTTGGCAGTGCAAATCGTGCCATGTGGTAATCTTTGTTATAGATTTTACATGTTTTAGTAATTTCTGCACAGCGTTCTTCATCAAGATAAGATAAAGGTTTAACTGTTTCCGAGCAGAATGCCCATGCCCAGTATCCGCCAGGATAGGTCGGGATATTTGACGTATAGGTTGAACAAATCGGAAATACTTTTTTCAGTAAGTTATACATCTTTTTAATTTCTTCTTTGTTTACTACCGGACTTTCTGATTGTGCTGCAACAATACCGCCTTCTTTAAGCGAATTTTTTACGTTGGTATAAAATTCTTCCGTAAATAATCCCTCTCCCGGTCCCATAGGGTCTGTTGAGTCAATCAAAACAATGTCAAATTCATTTTTCTTATCTTTAATATATTCGATAGCATCTTGAACAAGGATTTCTACTCTCGGGTCGTCAAGTCCGCAGGAATTTGTTGGAAGATATTTTTTACATGCGTCAATTACCATTCCGTCGATTTCGCAAAGTACAACACGCTCAACTGTTTTGTGTTTTAAAACTTCTCTTACAGTACCGCCGTCACCGCCGCCGATAACAAGTACGGATTTTGGTGATTTGTGGTGCATCATCGGAACGTGTGCAATCATTTCGAGGTAGTGAAATTCGTCGCCTTCTGTCGTCATCATTAAGTCATCAAGAGTTAATACTCTGCCGAGCTTGCTGTCGGTTTCAAAGATTTCTACTTTTTGAAAATCTGATTGTTCTGAAAATAGAACATTCCCTGCTTTTATTGCAATACCGAATCCGGCAGGTGTAATTTCATGATAATATCCGTTTTCTATTCCGTTTTTCATTTGTTTTCTCCTTATTAAGCTGACGTTTTTCCCATCACGTGGATATGCAGGTGGAAAACTTCCTGTCCTGCTTCTTTTCCTGTATTAATTTGAGTTCTGTATGATTTTAAACCTGAGCGTTTTGCGGCTTCTTTCACTCCAAGTAAAAGTTCGCCCATAAGGTTTTTATCTTCAAGTTCGTTTAATGATGCAACGTGAATCCTCGGTACAACCAAAAGGTGTACGGGAGCTTTCGGGTTAATATCTTTGAAAACAACAAGATGTTCGTTTTCATATACAAACTCCGTGCCGAAATCACCGTTGATTATTTTACAAAAAATGCAATCTTCACTCATAATTTTCCCTCTCATATTGATATGTAATTTTATAATGCTAAGTAAAAAAAATCAAGAATTCTGAAATAAAAATTACCATATATTCCTATATTAACTTAGACCTAAAGGGGATTATTTAAAGCCGAAAAAAGATTACAATTGCAGTATAGAAATTAGTCTGGGATGAACCGCAGCGGCGGGGAGGCGCAGGCGATACTAGATTTGGAGTATTTTGTATGTTGACCGGAAACAATTATCACGATTGCAGCAGATACAATCGCTTGGAAATGAAAAATGTAAATAAGGATATCGTCGCATGGCTTGAAGATATTGTAGAAGAAAATAACAGCCGTGTTGAACGTAAAGAATGGAAAAGTAAGTACAACAGTTATGTGGTGTATGACTATGAACCGTTTTGTACGGACGGGTTTGAAATAAACCTTGTGATTAGTTCTTATGATGAGGCTTATTTGAACTTTATAAAATATCTTTATGAAGAAAAAGTTAGTACCATTGAATATCTTAACAGTTGTATCGGACAGTGATTGAGGCGGGGATTTACACCCCGCCTTTAGTCTTGAATATTATCGTATACATATAAAATATTTGTACATGTTTTGTGTAAGTTTTTCATTAGTTTGCATAGCCTGTATCATCTCGTTTATAAGTTCATCCTTGGATCTGTAATAATCGAACATATATAATTCGTAAGGTCTGAGGGAGAGTGCATCTGACAGTTTTTCCAGAGTATCATTATTGGGGTAGTTTTTACCATTTTCAATATTACTAAGGCTCGGAATTTCTATCCCCGCAAGTTCTGCAAGTTTCTCCTGTGTGAGTCCGCGTTTTTTTCTTATTTCTTTAATTCTTTTTCCAAGCAGATTTTTTATATTTCCCATTAATTTTCTCTCCTTAATTAATGGTAGCTAATTTTTTTATAATTTTAATAATCTATTAGCTAATAAATAGTTGATTTTTTATTATTGATAATATATAATATTATTACATGCATTAATTATTTTGAAAAATTTTAGCTGTAACCTGAAGGAGGATTGAATGACATATAAGGCATTTACATTGGCTGAGGTATTGATAACTCTGGGAATTATAGGAATAGTTGCGGCTATGACACTGCCATCCTTGACGGGCAAGACAAAGTATAAAGAGTTTGAAACACGGTATAAAGTTGCCTCAAATCTTTTGCATAATGCAGTTAATTATTTTCATTCACAAGAATTGATGATGACAGAAAGCACATACTGTACCGCAAATTCCAGTGCTGATTATTGTCAATCAGGGCAGTATCGTGTGTTTTCGGAAGTTCTTGCGGAAGCATTCTCCGGTATTCATGCATTAAATAAAGGCGGTCATGGGAGTTATGCTGCTCATAAGTATTATAATTTTACAGGTGGAGCAAAATTCGATGTAGGGTTGTTAAACGACGGTTATATGGAGTTAAAGAACGGGATGAGTGTAATTGTCGAAACAGGCGGAAGTTCTTCAAATCCGATAATATTTTTTGATGTAAACGGAACTTCTGTAAAACCAAACAGAATAGGGCATGACACATTTGCATTTATTATAGATAAAGGTGACAGAATATGTCCTTTAGGTTCGCCATCTTGCAAAAAAAGAACCGAATATATTGAAAATACTGATAATTTTCTGCAAAGCAAATTCTGTAATCCTTCTGCATCAACAGACCAGAATAATGGTTTGACCTGCGGATATTTTGCAAGCATTGATAAAGATTATTTTAAAAAGATAAAGTAATCTTATATGATGACTTATACCATATTTACACTAAATATCGTATAATCGTCACCCTGAACTTGTTTCAGGGTCGTAAAAAACAGAGGTCGAAGCCTTTAGAGTAGTAGATTCCGAACCAAGTTCGGAATGACATCCTTACCCCCTTCGTCACCCTGAACTTGTTTCAGGGTCTCAAAATAACAGATGCTGAAACGAGTTTAGCATGACAGTTTTGACTGCATCTGGTGTAAATTTGTTATACCTTACCTATTATATGTAAAATTTAAACTTCATTATAGGTTTTAAAATGGGTTTTGCAAACTTCCTTGAGGCGGGGTTTTCCGTATTTTGAAATAAATTCGGCGGCACAGTCTTTCACCTGTGCGGCGCAGCCTTTTGGAAATTTTATTCCGTATTCGTTCTGCATTGATTCAATTTTATGAACAAACATTGCGCGTGCAAGAATTGACGCCGCAGCCACAGCAATGTCGCTTTCGCCTCTTACCATCTGATCCAGTTTAATTTCGCGTCCTTTTTTCATTAAAGCGTCTTGAATAAAATGGTCATTCCCGAATTTATCGGAAATCGCATAAGTGCATTCGTTTTTTTCAAGAATATTTTCGATTGTTCTGGCATGTCCCCAGGCAAGAAGTTTGTTTAAGTTTTTCATATTCCCGTAAAGTTCGTTGTATTTGCCGTTTGAAATTGCAATAACCGAATGCGGGGCGTGTTCTTTGATTATTGGTTCAAGTGTCAGAATTTTTTTATCTGTAATTTTTTTGCTGTCTTTAATTCCGAGTTGAGCGAAAAGTTCGGCGGATTTTTCATCCACGAGAACTCCTGCGATTACAAGCGGACCGAAAAAGTCGCCTTTTCCGGATTCATCAACTCCGATATGTGGTATAAAATTTTCCATCAATTTAAACTCTCCGGTATTGCCATTGGTATTGGTGTAGGGGCTTTTACTTCAGGCTGCGCAGGCTGTTGTACGGCAGGAGTTACTATTTCGTGTTCCGGCTGTGATTGCTGCATGCGCTTTCTTTGTTGTTTGAAGTTTTTTAGAACCTCTTTGGGAGTAGTAGCTTCAGTCTGCATAGGAACTGGCTCAAAGTTATTAGTGTTAGATTCATTGTTTACATTTTCTTTTGCTTTTTCTTCAGTTGTCTGTTCTTCCTCAAGAACTTTTATGCTTCCTGGTTTTGCTCGGAATGGTATAAGTTCAATTTCAGGATAATTGAAATCAACATTTCCGTAAGGCTGAGTTGCTACTTTCATTACGTCACGCCAGATAAGGGCAGGAACTGTCCCGCCTTGAATTGAGCGCATAACAGAGTTGTCATCATTTCCTACCCATACACCGGTAACTACATTTGGTGTATAGCCTACAAAACTTGCGTCTTTGTAGTCGTCAGTTGTACCTGTTTTGCCGGCTGCAGGTTTTCCTATTCTTGCGGCAGCACCTGTTCCGTGTGCAATTACGGTTTTCAGCATTGCTGTCATTTCTGCGGCTGTTTTTAGGCTTAACTGTCTGGATACTTTTGTTCTTGGCGCTCTGTATATAACTTTCCCGCGTGAGGTTTCAATTCTTTCGATTGCATAAGGCTGAACAACATATCCTCCATTTGCGAATGCACCATAGGCTCTTGTTAATTCAAAAAGTTTTACGCCATTTGAGCCGAGTGCGATAGTGTAATCATATTCCAGCGGAGTTGTTATGCCGAGGACTCGTGCAATTTGTATGACGGCGCGGATGCCGACTTCCTGAATGAGTCTTACAGCACATACGTTTGAAGAAACCATGAGGGCTGAATATACAGGAATGTCTCCTCTATATTTTGAGGCATAATTTCTTGGCGCCCAATCTCCGATTTTAATCGGTGCATCTTCAATCATGTCGTTTGGAGAAATACCTTTTTCCATTGCGGCGGCATATACAAACGGTTTGAATGCCGAACCGGATGGTCTTATTGCCTGTACACGGTCATATTGGGTTTGGGTGTAATCTTTCCCGCCTGCGTAGGCAAGGATTTTACCGTCAATAGGTGAGAACGTAAATACTGCCGCTTGCTGGTTCGGGCGTGTAAGCCCGTAATTTCTCATATTTTTTATTATTGCTTCGTTTACGGCCACTTGGGTTTTGTAATCAATTGTTGTGACAACTTTATAACCGCCCTGTGAAATGTCAGTTTCGTCAAAACCGAGTTTTTCAAGTTCTTTCAATACATAATCGCAGAAGTACGGAGCTTTGTTTGTCGTATAAAAACGAGGAACAGTAGTTAATGTAACCTTAGCTTCTTTGGCTTTTTCGTATTGTTCTTTTGTAATATATTTCATTTTGTACATACGTCCGAGAACCTGATTACGACGCTGTACAGCAAGTTTCATGTTGTTAAAGGGTGAATATACACTAGGGGCTTGCGGCAAGCCTGCAATAAGCGCAAGTTCAGGAAGGGTACAGTTTTTGAGCTTTTTGTTGAAATAGGTTTCTGCTGCTGCTTCGACACCATAAGCTCCTGAGCCTTAGTTATCATTGTTTACATACATTTCAAGAATTTTATCTTTGGAGATAGTTTTTTCAATGCTCGCTGCAACCATGAGTTCTTTTATTTTTCTGTCAAAAGTTCTTTCGTTAGATAGGAATAAAATTCTGGCAAGCTGCTGAGTGATTGTACTTGCGCCTTGTACAACATGTCCGGCAAGGATGTTTTGAACTGTAGAGCGTGCAAGCCCTGTAATATCATAGCCTTTGTGTTTGTAAAAGTTTTTATCTTCGGTTGCGATAAGTGCGTGTATAAAGTCATCAGGAACATCTGCAATATCTATTTTTGAAAATGTATATGCAGTAAATGTTTTGATTATTTCTCCGTCAAAGGAGTAGAATTTTGTTACAATATTCGGTTTATAATCTTCCAGATTTTTTATAGGCGGCAAAGAGGATAAGTAAAGATTGAATGCTGCTCCGGCTGCTAAAACACAGGCAACACCAAAAATGAAAATATTTCTCAAATCTGCCATAATGCCGATATCTTTTTTGGAAATATTTCTTTTTGCAAGATTTTTTGCTGACATACGTTTATCGGTTCTTCTTATCCTAACCATAATAAATTTTTCCTCGTTTTTTACTTTATACCCGTTGAATATACGAATATTACCAGAACATTTTATTATAAACTTATAATATAAGCAAATCATTTATGATATTATGTAACTATGTTTGATTTTTTAAGTTCTATTATAAATGAAATAAGGTCTTATTTTGTGCCTGAACAAGTTATATACGAAGTTACAGGTGAATGCAAAAAATGTGGAAAATAGAAGATTTTATATTAAGGGAAAAGATGAGGAAGGTAATTTGATTTTTGCATGTAAGCTTGTAACTCCAGAGGGGCTTTGTTCTGATTACAAGCATAGGCCTAGAATGTGCAGAAATTATCCTGCCAAAAAAGTTGCATACAGAGCGCAGCTTCATGAGGGGTGCGGGTACAGGGTTAATGTGAAAACTTTTGAGGATTATTTGAGAGAACCGGACAGTTAATCTGTTGAATTTTTGTGTTATAATCCACAAACAAAAGGAGGTTAATATGTGTCAGGATGGTAAAAAAGAGCTTGAAAAACTTTTGAAAGGCAACGAAAATTTTGTTAACGGAACTCCGACAGCAAAGAATATGTGCCTTGAAACTCTTAAAAAATATGCGTTTCATCAAGAGCCTTACGCAGTTGTTTTAAGTTGTTCGGATTCACGTGTTGTTCCGGAAATTATATTTGATTGCGGGATTGGAGAACTGTTTGTTGTTAGAGTTGCGGGGATTACTGCAGGACCAAACGTTATAGAATGTATTGAATATGCCGTAAAAAAACTGCACGTTCCGTTGTTAATACTCCTCGGGCATGATGATTGCGGAGTTATGAAATATGCAAAAGATAATTATCCACAGATGCCGGAACATTTTCAGTCAATTCTGAAATGTGTTTATCCCGTTCTTGATAAGAAAGAAGATATAACTTGTCACAATTATTTTGCGCAGCAACATACACATTGGGTTGAGGATGTTCTTTTGGAAAAGTCGGAAATTATTAGAAATGCTGTTGATAGTGGAAATTTATATATTGCAAAATGCCATTTTAATCACGAAACAGGCAGAGTAGAAATGATTGATTAAAAATTTTCCCGTGATAAACTATAGACGTGAGTCTTGCACAGCCTTCAGAGGCGGGCGGCTAAGGCGATATCTGATTAGAATAACAAATAGAAAGAGAGGATAATTATGCTTAGTCAAAAAATGGAAAACGCTTTTAATAAGCAAATTAATGCTGAATTTTATTCAGAATATCTTTATTTATCAATGCAATCATATTTTGAAACTTTAAATCTTAAAGGGTTTGTAAACTGGATGACAGTTCAGGTTCAGGAAGAACACGCTCACGCTATGGGTATGTTTAACTATGTTCACGAACGTGGCGGTAAGGTTGAACTTGATACAGTTGAAAAACCTGAAACAAACTGGAATTCTCCATTAGAAGTTTTTGAACACGTTTTGAAACATGAAGAACTTGTTACTTCAAAAATCAATGCATTAATGGATGTTGCAGATGAAGAAAAAGACCGTGCAGCTCTTTCATTCTTAGACTGGTATTTAAAAGAACAGGTTGAAGAAGAAGCAAGTGTTGGCGGAGTTCTTGCTACATTAAAATTAATCGGTGATGACAAGAAAGCTTTGTTAATGCTTGATAAAGATCTTGCAGCAAGAACATTTGTTGCTCCTGTTATCGGTTAATAAATTATATTTTATATATTTAATCAGAACTCCGGAAGTATTTTCGGAGTTCTTTTTTGTAAAAAATTTTGTAACGTTCTTGCCCCCAAATTTATCATGTTGTAAAATGAAATTATATTTGATTGGGGAGGAAGATATTTCTATGCCGGAATTAGCAAGAAAATACGAAAGACGTGAGCGTTATTATTATGGAAATGTATACAATGATACACCTGTAAGACGACCTGTCAGCAATCATGCAAATCCGTTTGCTGTTCCGTATAAACAACCTGTCCAAACTCCTCCGCGTATCGTAAGACAAAAACCAAAGGTTAATCAAAAAAAAGTTAATCGTTATAACTTAATTCACAGATGTATTTCTGTTGGATTAATGCTTGTAATAGGTTGTTCGGTTTTGCCTTTCGGGTTTAACAGAGTTACCAAATCAATGTTTTTTAAATCCCCTTATCCGGAGATAAAATCAGATTTCGCAAATCAGGGTTTCCCAACTATTGGTTATTTGCATAACCATTGGTTTAATAATATTCCGCAGCTTCGAGGGGCAGAGCAGAGAAAGCCTCTCATGACGCCTTTAACTGAGAATGCGCGCATTGTCGGGATAGAAAACGGTATTAAAAATTTAATGGCACAATATCCGACAATTCATCCATCGGTATTTGTTTGGGATTACGAAACAGGACATTATGCGGATATAAATGCGTCTGAACAGTTTTCTGCTGCAAGTATTATTAAAATACCTGTTCTTTTACAGTTATTTCGCTCTATCGAAGCAAAACAGGTTTCTCTTTATGATGAAATGACTTTAACAAATTATTACCGTGCGGAAGGTTCAGGCGGTTTGCAGTTTAAGGCTGAAAATTCTAAATATACTCTTGACAGTTTGGCACGTGAAATGATTACGGATTCTGATAATTCCGCAACAAATATGCTTATGTCAAAAATCGGTTCGATGACTGATGTAAACCAGGGGATTAGGGATTGGGGTTTGAAACATACTCATGTGCAAACCTGGCTTCCGGATTTAGGGGGAACAAACCACACCACTGCAAGAGATTTAGCGACTATGCTTTATAATATTGAAAACCCTGAATTTTTGAGTATGTCCTCTCGTGAAAAGATTTTTGATTATATGGGGCATGTAAAAAATAACAGACTTATTCAAGCAGGTTTAGGACCTGGGGCTTCTTTCCTTCACAAAACAGGCGATATCGGGAAAATGCTCGGTGATGCGGGAATCGTTTATGCTCCTAACGGTAAAAAATATATTGTTGTAATCCTTGCTAATCGTCCATACAATGCTCCTGCTGGTAAGGATTTCATAGTTCACGCATCTGAAATTATTTACAATTATATGGTAAGATAAACTTTTGAAATGTATGTCTGTGGTATAATTCGGCTATGACAAAGATACTGGATTGTACAATAAGAGATGGCGGACATGTTACGGAGTGGAATTTTTCGGACGAGTGTGTTCGAGAAACTTTTGAAACTGCGAAACTTTGCGATGTGGATTATTTTGAAATAGGATACAGAAATCATTCCTCAGGGAAATTTGCTCAATGCAAGAGTTCTGATTTGACGGAATTATTGTCTGATAAAGGAAGTGTAAAGCTTTGCGTAATGGTCAATGCACGAGAATTTACCCGAGAAAATTTCCATTACGGAGATTACGCAGATGTTGTGAGAATAGCCTGCCACCCGTACGAGATTTCGCAAGGGGTTGAGTATTGCAAACTACTCACTGATATGGGTTATGAAACTATTCTTCACCTTATGGATGTTGCACATATTACGGATGAACAGTTCTGTGTATTGAAAAATTGTGATAAAAATAATCTGATATATTTTGCAGATAGTTATGGCGCACTTTTACCAAATGATGTTCGGAAGTGTTTCGATGTTTTACGTTCGCGGGGGTTTGAAAAAATCGGTTTTCACGGACATAATAACAAACAATTAGCGTTTATCAATACCTTAACGGCAATTGAATGCGGGGCGTGTTGTGTGGATGTAACGGTTTACGGAATGGGCAGAGCTGCCGGAAACACTCCTGCTGAATTGCTTTTGAGCCAATTAGGACGAGATATCGAGCCTTATATTAAGCTTATTGAAAAATATTACCTTGATTTTTATAGAAAAACTCCGTGGGGTTATTCTTTGAAAAATCTTGACGGCGGGCTTAGAAATTCTAAAGTTCAATAAATCGGGTGTTTAAATGATTGCATCTTTAACTTATCAAGATATCATTGTGTAAAATGAGGTGAAGTATGGAATTATCAGAACACGTCCAATATATTCTGCATTCGGCAAAAACAATAGTTTATGCAAGAGATTACAATAAAGTTGAACCAAAACATATAATGCTGTCATTATTTTTGGATGAGAACGATTTGCCCAAAATTATACTTGAAAAAGTAGGGCTTGATAATCCCCGTATGATAAGGGATTATAATGCGGGAATTCCAAAGCAGGGACACCGCGGAGTTCAAAGAAGTCAAGATCCGCCTCTTGCTCAAAGCACAATTGACTTGCTTGAAGCCGCTGAAAAAGAAGCTCTTTCTTATGGCGATACAATTGTCAGTATAGAGCATTTATTTCTTGCTTTGTTTAAAAAGCCGTCTTCTGAAATGGAATATGTCTTTAAACAATACAGCATAAAGCCTAAAGAGCTTTATGTGAAGATGAAAGACGTTATTGCAGGTATGACCACCGTTGATATTGTTGACGGGAAAGCTGTTGAAACACAATCAGGAGGAATCGGTATGCAAGAAAATGCAAAAAACTCAAGTAAAGACAAAGAAGAAGAAAATCCGCTAGAAAAATATACAACAGATTTAACGGCGATTGCAGCAGAAAGCAAGCTTGACCCTGTCATAGGACGTGATGACGAAATTCGCCGTGTAATACAGATTTTGAACCGGCGTTCCAAAAACAATCCTGTTGTTGTCGGTGAACCTGGTGTTGGTAAAACTGCGGTTATTGAGGGGCTTGCACAAAGAATTATAAAGGGTGATGTTCCGGAAAGTCTTAAAAACGATAAAATTCTTTCGCTTGATTTAGGCGCACTTCTTGCAGGGGCGTCGTATCGTGGTGAATTTGAAGAACGTTTGAAAAAAGTGTTGAAAGCTATTGAAGAAAAAACGGATGATTTGATCCTTTTTATTGATGAAATTCACACAATAATGGGTATGGGAGGTTCAGACGGGTCAGTTGATGCCGGAAACCTCTTAAAACCGATGCTTGCGCGCGGAATGATTCGTGTAATCGGGGCGACCACTCTTGATGAATATAAAAAATATATTGAAAAAGACAAAGCTTTGGAGCGTCGTTTTCAGCCAGTAGATGTTGATGAGCCTTCTGTTGAAGTTGCAATAAGTATTATGCGCGGCTTGAAAAGTAATTACGAAGTATTCCACGGGATTAAAATTCTTGATGAAGCCATAGTTCAGGCAGTTAAATTATCTCATAGATATATCACTGACAGATATCTTCCCGATAAAGCTATAGATTTAATCGATGAGGCAGCATCTTCGTTAAGGATTAATATTGATACAACTCCTGAGGATATAGATATTTTTTCACGTGAAAAATTTCAGCTTGAAATTGAAAGAAGCACGCTTCAGGAAGAAAAAACAAAAGAATCTGAAAATAAGATTCAGCGTATAAATAAAAAAATAGAAACGCTTGACCAGAAAATTACCAAATTGCGTAATCAGTGGATTCAGGAGAAAAAGGTTATTAATACAGCGACAACAGTGAAGAAGAATTTGGAAATTTTAAAATCCCAGATGGAAATTGCGCAGAAAAAAGGGCAGGTGACAACAGCTCTTGAAGAAAAATACAAACAAATGCTTGCGATGGAGCAGAAGTTAAAAGAACTTCAATCTGACAAATCTAAAAAACATTTGATAAAGGAATATCTTGACGGGGATGATATTTCGGCAATTGTCGCTAAATGGACAGGAATTCCTACGACAAGACTTCTGGAGGATGAATCAAAGAAATTATTAAACATGGAAGATTTTATTCACGAACGTCTTATCGGTCAAACTGAAGCCGTTAATAAAATTGCAAATGCCATAAGGCTTTCACGTTCAGGTCTGCGTGACAGTAAACGTCCTATAGGGTCTTTTCTGTTTCTTGGACCGACAGGTGTGGGGAAAACCGAATTGGGAAAAACTCTTGCAGAATTTTTGTTTAATGATGAAGACGCATTGATACGTATTGATATGAGTGAATTTATGGAGAAGGCTGCAATTTCTCGTTTAACAGGTGCAACTGCCGGTTATGTCGGGTATGAAGAAGGCGGACAGCTGACGGAAGCTGTACGAAGAAAACCTTATTCTGTTGTACTGTTTGACGAGATAGAGAAAGCTCATCCTGATATTTTTAATATAATGCTCCAGATGTTTGATGACGGACGTTTGACGGACGGACAAGGAAAACTTATTGATTTTAAAAATACAGTTATAATTATGACAAGTAACCTTGGCAGTGATATTCTTCTTGATAATAATCTTTCCGCTGCAGAAAAACATGATAAGGTGCATTCGCTTTTGCGTTCAAAATTTAAGCCTGAATTTATAAATAGAATTGATGAAATAATTACATTCTCCCCTCTCACTCTTTCAGAGTTGGCGAGAATTGTTGAAATTCAGACTTCATCGTTGAAAAAGCGGGTTGAGGAGCAGGGAATGGAACTTGAAATTTCTGAGAATGCAAAAGCTTACCTCGCAAATGAAGGATACGAGCCTCTTTATGGCGCGCGTCCGCTCCGCCGTGTAATTCGTCAGGCGGTAGAAATTCCGCTTTCTATGAAAATACTTGCCAATGAATTTAAACACGGGGACAATATTGTTATAGATTGCGTTAGCGATGAACTTGTATTTAATAAAGTTTAGTGCAAATTGCGATTGTATTGGGTTGAGGAACAATGCGTCACTTAAATAGAAACTAAAATAAAAGCCGGATAATTTTTATCCGGCTGATTAATACATATAAACTTCATTACCGCATAGCGGTTTTCACTAAAAGTTTATGAGCTTTATACTGCTCAATCTCTTTCATATCCTAATCAAACAGCTAAGCTTCAAGTGCTTTTTCTGTTTGTTCAATCTTTTCTGCCAAATCGTCGATTTGCTGTTTTACAAATTCAATGAATAATCCTATTTCTTCTTTGAAGCTGTACGCTCCGGGCCAAACTGTGTATCCGTACATTTATCGCACTCCTTATCTTGTCTAACCTTACATGAAAATTTACGGCAGACTTTAGAAAAATCTTTAGGAAGATTTGTTATATGTGAATTTTTTGTTACAATAATCTTATGAAAAAGATTGAACTTCTTGCACCTGCAAAAGACAAAGAAACAGCGTTTGCCGCAATTGATTGCGGTGCAGATGCTATTTATATAGGGGCATCTGATTTTGGCGCACGTCGGGCTGTGCCGAATTCTATTGATGATATTAAAGAAGTGGTTGATTATGCACATAAGTTTTACGCTCGTGTTCATGTCACAATAAATACTATTTTGACGGATAGTGAATTAGAACAGGCTGTTAAACTTATTCATAAACTATATGAAATAGGGGTTGATGCAATTATTGTTCAGGATATGGGTATTTTGAAACTGGCTGTTGACGGGAAACTCCCGCCTATCCAAATTCACGCGAGTACACAGTGTGATAACAGAACGTTAGAAAAGGTTAAATTTTTTGAAAATATAGGGGTTTCAAGGGTTATTCTTGCACGTGAACTTTCTATTGAGGAAATAAAAAACATTTGCTCAAATACAAACGTGGAGATTGAAACTTTTATTCATGGCGCACTTTGTGTTTCATATAGCGGGCAGTGTTATATGAGTTATGCAATAGGCGGGCGTTCTGCAAACAGAGGGGAATGCGCTCAGGCTTGCCGTAAAAAATACACTCTTGTCGATGAAGATGGCAAAGTTATTGCAAAAGATAAATACCTGTTGAGTTTGAGAGATTTTAACGCTTCACGTTATATAGAAGAACTTATTGATGCCGGTGTGAAATCTTTTAAAATAGAAGGCAGATTGAAAGATATAAATTATGTAAAAAATGTCGTTGCTTATTACCGTCGTGAAATTGATAAATATGCATCCAAGATTTCTTCCGGTCGTGTGGAAGTTAATTTTGAGCCGAATGTT